>NZ_CP085156.1 GCF_022788695.1 Pseudosulfitobacter sp. DSM 107133 | reverse complement strand
GGGGGGCAGGGGTAATGCTTCACCTGTTGCGCGCGGCAGGCTAGGCTGCGGGCACCCTTTGGGAATTCACCGATGACATCTGTTCGCCTGCGTCTTTTGATCCTTGCCCTTGCGCCGCTGATCGTGCTGATGCCGCTGTTGCTGCTGATCGGGATGACGCGGTGGACGGCGGATTACGACAAGGTGCTGATTGCCAATGTCGAGAGTGATCTGAAGATTGCCAGCCAGTATCTGTCGCGGTTGCTGGACAAGACCGGGAATGAGTTGAACGCGGTGACAGAGTCGGTGGAGTTCAACGCCTGGCTGGAGCGGCCCGATGCTGATCTGGCCGCCTATCTCAAGGATACGCGGGCACGGTTGGGGCTGAACTTTCTGTATTATCTGCCGGTCGAGCAGGCCGAAGTTGCCGGCGCGGTCTGGCCGGTGATTGCGCAGGCGGCCAGCGGGCAGGGGGGCGCGCAGATTGATATTATGGCCAGTGACACCCTGGCCGCCCTGTCGCCCGAGCTGGCCAGCGTCGCGCAGATTCCGCTGATTGCGACGCCGGCCGCGGTGCCGACGACCCGCGCGGTCGAGGATCGGGGCATGGTCATCCACGCGGCCAGCCCGGTGATGCTGAACGGGCATCAGGGCGTGCTGGTGGGGGGGATTTTGCTGAACCGGAATTTGGGGTTCATCGACACGATCAACGACCTTGTCTATGCGCAGGCGGGGGCGGTGGGAGAACGTCAGGGCACGGCGACGCTGTTTCTGGACGATGTGCGGATTTCGACCAATGTGCGTTTGTTCGAGGATGTGCGCGCGCTTGGCACCCGCGTTTCGGCCGAGGTGCGCGCGGGGGTTCTGGGCGCGGGGCGGACCTGGCTGGACCGCGCCTTTGTGGTGAATGACTGGTATATCTCGGGCTATTTGCCGATCACGGACAGTTTCGGGGACCGTGTCGGGATGCTCTATGTGGGCTTTCTGGAAGCGCCGTTCAATCTGGCCAAACGCGAGGCGTTCTGGTGGATGCTGGCGGCGTTTGTCGCGGTGCTGATACTGTCGGCGCCGGTGTTCTTGTGGATGGCGCGGGGGATTTTTGCGCCGCTGGAACGGATGACGCAGGTGATGAGCCGTGTGGGGCAGGGCGATCTGACCGCGCGGATCGGGCCGGTCGGCGCGCGCGGCGAGATTGGCGCGGTGGCGCAGCATCTGGACGGGTTGCTGGAGCAGGTGCAGGACCGCGACCAGCGTCTGCGGGCCTGGAACGAAGAGCTGAACCAGCGGGTTGAGCAGCGCACCGCCGAGTTGCGCGAAGCCAATGCCAAGCTTGAGCAGACCTTTCGCCAGTTGGTGATGAGCGAGAAGCTGGCCTCGATCGGGGAAATCACGGCGGGGGTGGCGCATGAGATCAACAACCCCGTGGCGGTCATTCTGGGCAATGTCGATGTGATCCGCCAGACGCTGGGTGACGGGGCCGCGCCGGTGCAGACCGAGCTGGCGTTGATCGACAAACAGGTGTCGCGGATTGAGGCCATCGTAGGCAAGCTGTTGAAATTTGCCGGGCCGTCGGAATTTGCCGATCATCAGCATGAGATTGATCTGGCACCGGTGGTGCAGGACTGTCTGGTGCTGGTCGATCATCTGATCACGCAGCACCACATTGCGGTGACCTGCCGGTTTGAACCGGTGCCGCTGGTACGGGTGGACACAGGCGAGGTGCAACAGGTGATTGTCAATCTGGTGGTCAACGCGGTGCAGGCCATGGGCGACGGCGGGCGGCTGGATCTGGAGCTGGCGCCCGACCCGCGCGGCGGTGTGGCACTGTGCGTGCGCGACAGCGGGCCGGGGGTGCCAGAGGCGCAGTTGGGGTCGGTGTTCGATCCGTTTTTTACCACCAAACGCGGCGAGGGCACCGGGCTGGGGCTGTCGATCTCGCAGACGTTGATCCAGCGGGCCGGGGGGCTGATTTCGGTGCGCAACTGTGACGATGGCGGGGCCGAGTTCAGGGTTTGGCTGCCAGAGCCAGACCCGGTTGACTAGACCAGACGCTCGGCCAGAAAGTCCCAGACCCGTTTGATGCGGGGGCTTTGGTACAGCGCCTGGTGCGCGGCCAGCCAGATCGAGAGGGCTGGCAGTTCGGACTGGAAGTCGAGCCTTGACACCTTGGGCTCTGCATCGCCAATGACGGTCTGCATCGCGCCCACGCCACAGCCCGCGCAGACCAGTTTCCAGAACGTCGCCTGATCGTCGCAGCGGACGCCAAAGAAGTTTCGCGTGACGTCGAACCCTGTTTCGCGAAAATATCGCAGGATCAGATCCGACCGGTCAAAGCCGACAAAGGGCAGGGCTTGCAACTGTTCAAGGCTGTCCGGCTGGCCGTATCGCGCCAGCAGCCCGGGCGTTGCATAAAGCGCCATGGGTCGGTCCGCGATTTTGCGGGTGACAATGTCGAGCTGCGTCGGGCGGAACATCCTGATGGCGATGTCAGCCTCACGGAATATCAGGTTTTCGGTGGTGTCCGAGGGGACAAGTTCGATTTCGATGTCAGGTTCTGCGATGCGCAGATCGGCGATGATTTGCGGCAGGGTCTCGTTGGACACCACAACGCTGGCCGTGAGCCTGACCGTGCCGGACAGGCGCGTGTCGCGGCCGGCCGCCAGAGTTTCCAGACGCGCCGAAGCCCCTGCCATGTCGCGCGCGGGTTCCAGCATCATCCGGCCGATGTCGGTCAGTTGCAGCCCGTTTGGCGTGCGCAGGAAAAGCTCGGCGCCCACCGCGGCCTCGGCGGCCTTGATGTGGCGGCCCAGTGTTGGCTGGCTTTGCCCAAGCTGCTGCGCGGCGGCGGTAAGTGACCCCGTTTCAGCAACCGCCAGAAAGGCGCGGATATAGGTCCAGTCGAGGGAGTTGCGTGTGCCTGTCATCCATAAATGAATAGCAGACCTTTGAATTTCCGCAATTCAAAAACAAATTTGCAGCGTCGATATTGTGGGCAGGAACAATGGAGCACAACATGACCAAGACAGTATTGATATTGGGTGGCAGCGGCAGGATCGGGCGCCACAGCACGGAAGCTTTCAAAAAGGCGGGCTGGGAGGTGCGTCAGTTTGATCGCAAGAAAGACGACATGACACAGGCCGCAACAGGCTGCGATGTGATCGTGAACGGGCTGAACCCGCCGAACTATCACAATTGGGAAGAGATCATTCCCAAGATCACCAAACAGGTTCTTGCGGCTGCGCGTCACAGTGGTGCGACCATCATCTTGCCCGGCAATGTCTACCATTTTGGCAGCAAGGGGGGGCTTTGGTCGGAACACACCACGCCGAACCCTGTCAGCCGCAAGGGACAGATCCGGCTGGAGATGGAGCGTGCCTATGCCGAAAGCGGTGTGCAGACGATCATCTTGCGGGCGGGTAATTTTGTCGACCCTGAACGGCAGGGGTGCATCATGTCAGAGATCTACTTGCGCGATATCAAACATGACAAGGTGACATTGCCCGGCCCAAAGACGACCCGTCAGGCGATGTGCTATTTGCCGGATTGGGGTCGCGCCTGTGTGGAGTTGGCAGAGAAACGGCATGAATTGGGGCAGTTCGAGGATATTCCGTTTCCGGGTCACACGCTGTCTGCGGCGGATATCAAGGCCGAGCTGGAACGCATCACCGGGCGCAACCTGAAATACAGCAAGTTTCCGTGGTGGGTGTTCAAGGTCACGGGCCCGTTTTGGGAGCTGGCACGCGAGCTGGGTGAAATGCGGTATCTGTGGGAAACAGACCATGCGCTGTCGGGGGAACGTTTCAAGGCGGTGCTTCCCGATTTCAGGGACACGGGGCTGGAGGACGTGATGCGGGCGAGTTTGCCGGCCTAGCGGGAGGGGCTGATTATCGGACGTAAGATAGGGCAGACAGTGGCGGCGCTAACCCGGTTTCTATGAGGAGAAAACCGCCGCGATCAACTGATCTTGGCCAGCAGCCGCAGCAGCGTTTCCTTCTCGCGTTCGCGCAGGGGGGCGAGGGTTTCCTCGGTGACGCGGATGGCGGCCTCGACCGCTTCGTTGATCAGGGCGACACCTTTGGGCGTCAGGGAAACAAGGTGCCTGCGGCGATCCTTCGGGTCGCGGCGGGTGACCAGAAGTTCGCGCGCGATCAGCCGGTCAACCACGCCCTTGGTGGTGGCACCGTCCATGGCAACCGAGCGGCCCAGCAGGTTTTGCGACATTGGTCCGTCTTCGGCCAGCCGGTGCATGATTGAAAACTGGGTGGTGGTCAGCTTGCCCGGCACCAGATCAAGAAAGATGGTCGAATTGCGTTGATAGGCCTTGCGCAGCAGAAAGCCGATCTGCGCGTCCAGCACATAGCCGTGGTCTGCACTGGTGCGGGGCTGTGTGGTGTCGCTCAACGGGCTCTCCTTGGATTCAGGTCTTAGGCTGAATCTTTTGCACTAAATTGTCCGTGGATACAGCCACCGGGACAAGATTAATCGCGCGAGGTGCCGATTGTTGCAATGCGGTGGCACTGCGCGCGCCTGCGCGGGTAATGACCTGCCTGTGCCAAAACGCTGACGTGCGGGGCGGGGTACTGGCCAAAAAAATGGCGCGCCCCCATGTGGGGACGCGCCGTGTTCGAGAAATCTGGGGGCAATCAGAGAATGAAATCGTCCAAGGTCATCGAGGTGACGCCCAGAAGCCTAATGCTCACGTCGGCGACGCCATCGTTGTTCACATCCGCGAGCACAAAGCCGTCTGTGCCGTCGGTTTCAAAGCGCACCTGGCCTGCGGCACTGAAGGCAGAGGTGCCAATAAAGGTGAACGCGTCGTTGCCCGCAATATTGTGGATTGCGTCGATGTTCGACAGGTTGATCAGATCGCCGGTCTCGAAATCGGTGATCGTGTCCTGGCTAGCGGTTGTGCTTTCCGATTTGAAGTTGAAGTGGAACACATCCGCGCCATCGCCGCCGGTCAGGATATCGGCCGCGGTGCCGCCGGTCAGATTGTCATTGCCGCTGCCGCCGTCCAGCGTGTCGCTGCCTGCGCTGCCAAGCAAGGTGTCGTCATCGTCGCCACCATTGAGGGAGTCATTCCCGAAGCCGCCTTTGAGCAAGTCGTCACCGGCGCCGCCGAACAAGGTGTCTTGATTGCCACCGCCGTCGAGGGTGTCATTGCCGTTGCCCCCTTCCAGAAGGTCCTTGCCGGTGCCACCGAACAACATGTCCTGATCGTCGCCGCCGTCCAGAGAGTCATCCCCTTTGTTGCCGTAGAGGGTGTCGTTGCCCGCGTCGCCGTTCAGATCGTCATTTTCGCCGCCACCATGGAGGGTGTCGTTGCCATTGCCCCCATCCAGGGTGTCATCCCCGTTGTGCCCAAAGAGCAGGTCGTCGTCGTCACCGCCTTGCAGCGTGTCCTGACTGCTGCCGCCATAGAGGCTGTCATTGCCGGTACCGCCTTTGAGCAGGTCTGCACCTGCACCGCCGTTCAGCGCGTCATTGTCGCCACCGCCGTCGAGGGTGTCATTGCCACTGTTGCCGTACAGCACATCATTGCCTGTGCCGCCCGCCAGAGCGTCATTTTCGCCGCCACCGTTCAGGGTGTCGCTGCCGCTGCCGCCGTTGAGGGTGTCGCTGCCGCTGTCACCGTTCAACTGGTCGTCACCGGTTCCACCCCACAGGGTATCATCATCGTCACCGCCAAAGAGAGTGTCATTGCCATCGCCACCGATAAGCGAGTCGTTGCCTGCGGACCCGGTCAGCGTGTCATTATCAGCACCCCCGTTGAGGGTGTCATTGCCGCTGCCGCCGTCAAGGCTATCGTCGCCGTTGTTGCCGTTCAGCACGTCGTTGCCAGCTTCACCGAACAAGCTGTCCTGATTGTCGCCGCCGTTCAAAGTATCCTGATTGAGGCCACCATAGAGCGTGTCGTTGCCTTCGTTTCCGTTCATCAGGTCGTCGCCGTCATTGCCGCTCAGTTCGTCATTGCCAAGGCCACCGTCGATGGTGTCATTGCCGTTGCCACCTGCAATGGTGTCATTGCCACCGGCACCGTCCATGACGTTATTGAAGTCATCGCCGGTGAACGTGTCGTCGATCCCGGTTCCGATATAGGGATTGGGGAAGACTTCGGCTGCGACAGGGTCGATGTCGACCGCGAGGGCAACGGCTCCTACAAGGCTGGGAAGGCCGTTGGGGTAGTGGAAGTAGATTTGGTTGTTTGCTTCAAACACGATGATCTCGGCAGAGGCGCCGAGCGGGACAAGGACGCCGCCCAGGATGACCCCCGGAGTAGCGGTTCCTGACCCGATAAAGGTGACGGGGAAGCCATCAAATGTGCTGATTCCGTCGTCGGAAGTTTCGAGGGTGCCGTCATTGTCGGCAAAAACTTCGGTCTGCCCGCTCGAAAAAGACCCCAGCAGAATGTTCGGATCGTCATTGATCAGGTCGGTTCCGAGCAATGTACCGTTGTACGCAAACACTTGAATTGATGAACTAGGCATTTTTCTACCCCTTAAAGGTTACTAGATTTCTTACTGAACAACTTAAAGGGTAGCGGAATTGTGGCGTTTGTATGAAGAAATTGTTAAACAACGACGCGACGGCTTTGTCATTGACGTTAAGATGCCGTGACCCGTCAAAAATTTGTTCATACTTTCAATAAGATGGCGCATCAGAAAAGTAGGGCGCTATACGGCCTGTCTGAAAATAGTTTTTTGCCAATAGGTCGAAAATGGGAAGAGAGTGGTGTCGCGGCAAAAACCTATTTCAACTATCAGTTGAATAGTTGTTGCGAGCCAGGCAACAGGCACACGCCAAGGGGATGCCGGCAGTGTGCAAACGGGCGACAGCCGTTTTGGGACGCCTGGCGGTCAGAACAAGGCGGAGTTGTCCGCCGAATCAGACCGACAGGTAGGCGTCGCGGATTTCGGGGCGGGCTTCAAGCTCGGCAAAGCTGCCGTCAAACTTCTTTTCGCCGCCTTCGATGATGATGGCACGGTCGGCCACGGCGCGGGCAAAGTGCAGGTTCTGTTCGGAAATCATTACCGTCAGCCCTTCGGCTTTCAGCTTGAGGATGGTGTTGGCCATCTCTTCGACGATCACCGGCGCGATGCCTTCGGAGGGTTCATCGAGCAGCAACAGCAACGGGTTGCCCATCAGCGTGCGCGCAATGGTCAGCATTTGCTGTTCGCCGCCCGACATGTGCTTGCCACGGTTGCCGCGGCGTTCGGCGAGGTTGGGGAAGATGTCGAACAGCTGGTCCACCGTCCACGTTGGTGCGCCGTCGCGGCGTGGTTGGCGGCCCACTTCGAGGTTTTCCATCACCGTCAGGTCGGTGAAGATGCGGCGGTCTTCGGGGACGTATCCGATGCCGGATTTCGCGACGCGAAAGGCAGGTGCGCCGACAAGGTCGGCATCCTGAAACATCACGCGGCCGGTGCGGGGGCGCACCAGTTGCATGACCGATTTCATGGTGGTGGATTTGCCGGCACCGTTGCGGCCCAGCAACGCCACGACCTCGCCGCGCCCGATCTGGAAGGACAGGCCGTTCAGGATATGGGCCTTGCCGTAATAGCTGTGAATGCCGTCGACGTTAAGCATCCTGTGCCTCCTTGAAGAGTGTGCCGCCGCCCAGATAGACCTCCTGGACCTGCGGGTTTTCACGGACTTCGGCGGCGCTACCGTCGGCAATCAGTTCGCCCCGGTTCAGCACCATGATGTGATGCGCGTGGGCAAAGACCACGTCCATGTCGTGTTCGGTGAACAGGACGGACACGCCCTGATCGCGGACGATATCGGCCACCAGCTGCATCAGTTCGATCCGCGCCGAAGGGGCCATGCCGGCGGTGGGTTCGTCCATCAGCAACAGGCGGGGGCGGTGGGTCAGGGCAATCGCCAGTTCCAGCCGCTTGAGGTCGCCGTAGGCCAGAACCGAGCAGGGCCGGTCGGCCTGATCGGCCATCGACACGGTTTGCAGAAACTCGAAGGCCTCTTCGCGGTACAGCTTCCACGCGCGGGGCAGCATCGAGAACAGTTTGCGGTGGTGGCTGATCAGCGCCATCTGCACGTTTTCGATCACGCTCATCGACTGGTAGGTGCCGGTGATCTGGAATGTGCGGCCAACCCCCTTGCGCCAGATGTCGCGGGGGCGCTGGCCGGTGACGTTTTCACCGTCCAGAAACACCTGACCGGCGGTGGGTTTCAGCTGGCCCATCAGCATGTTGAAACAGGTGGATTTGCCGGCCCCGTTGGGACCGATCAGGGCCTTGAGCTCGCCCTGTTGCACCGCAAAGGACACGCCATTGACGGCCAGAAAGCCGTCATAGCTTTTCTTCAGGTTTTCGACGCGCAGGATCTCGGTCATTTGACGGCCTCTTCGTTGGTGCCGCGGAATTTGTTCCATGTGCTGCGCAGGGTGCCGACGATGCCTTCGGGCGCGATGATGACCACCGCAATGATGACAAGGCCCAGCACCAGACGCCAGTATTCAAGACGGGTCAGCCAGTCTTCGACCAGCGTCATGAAACCCGCGCCGACGACGCCACCGGCGAGGGTTTTGACCCCGCCAAGGAAGACCACGATGAGCGCATCGAAAGAGGCACCGATTTCCAGTTCGGTCGGGAACACCGAGCCTTTGGAGAAGACGAAGATGCCGCCCGCAAGCCCCGCCATGACGCCGGCAAGACCAAAGGCCACATGCTGCACCCGTTTGACGTTGATCCCCATCGCCTCGGCCTGACGGGGGCTGTCGCGGCCGGCGCGCAGGGCATAGCCGAACGGCGAATGGATGATGTGGCGCAGCACAAGGATGCCGCCGACTCCAAAGGCCAGCGTGAAGTAATAGAACGGGATGGTGTCGCCCAGCCAGCTTGCCGGCCAGATGTTGACCAGCCCGTCATCGCCGCGCGTCAGGTCGCGCCATTGATAGGCCATCGACCAGACAAGTTGCGAAAAGGCCAGCGTAAGCATGGCAAAGTAGACCCCGCTGAGGCGGATACAGAACCAGCCGATCCCAAGCGCCAGCAGACCGGCGACAAGGGGGGCAAACAGGAAGGCGATCTCCATCGGGGTGTCGAGGTGATAGACCAGCAGCGCCGCCGCATAGGCCCCGCCGCCAAAGAACGCCGCGTGGCCAAAGCTGACCATGCCGCCGGTGCCAAGGATAAAGTGCAGCGAGGCGGCAAACAGCGCAAAGACCACCATGTCGATCAGCAGGATCAACAGGAAGCGGTCGGCAAAGAGGGGCAGGGCGGCCAGTGCCAGCAGCAGGGCGGCGACCAGCATCTGAGCGGTGGTGCCATAGGGGCGGATCGGGGTTTCGGGTGCGCCGACCTGTCCGTGTTCCCCCGCGACTTCCTCGCGGCCCAGCAGGCCATAGGGGCGGATGATCAGGACAACGGCCATGACGACAAACATCAGCACCAGCGTGGATTGCGGCAGGTAGGTGACGCCAAAGACGTTCAGCACCGAGATCAGCACAGCGGCGATAAAGGCACCGGGCAGGGACCCCATGCCGCCGATGACGACAACCACAAAGGCCGCGCCGATGATGTTGAAATCCATCAACAGATCGGCCCCGCCCTTGGGCAGTTGCAGCGCGCCGCCCCAGCCGGCCAGCGCCGAGCCAAGGGCAAAGACGCCGGTGAACAGCCACGCCTGATTGACGCCAAGCGCGCCGACCATCTCGCGGTCCTGGGTGGCGGCGCGCACCAGCACGCCCACCCGTGTCTTGGTGATGAGATACCACAGGGCGAAGAGGATCAGCGGGGTGATGGCGATGATCACCAGATCGTATTTGGGCACCGGTTCGCCAAAGATGCGCCAGACGCCGCGCAGGCCGGGGGCACGCGGGCCCATGCGGTCTTCGGCCCCCCAGATCATCAGGGCAAGGTCCTGAATCACAAGGATCACGCCAAAGGTGGCAACCAGCTGGAACAGTTCGGGGGCGCGGTAGATCGGGCGCAGCACCACCATTTCGACAAAGGCCCCGATGGCCCCTACCACAAGGCCGGTCAGCAGGATCGCCCCCCAAAAGCCGATAGTGCCGGGCAGCACCTGCATCAGGGTGACCCCGACAAAGGCCCCCAGCATATAGAACGACCCGTGGGCAAAGTTCACGATGCGGGTAACGCCGAATATCAGCGACAGGCCCGAGGCCACGAGGAACAGCGACGAGGCATTGGCGAGGCCGGTCAGAAGCTGGGCAAAGAAAAAGGCCATGCGGAAGAGTATCCTTGGGCGGGCACCGCCAAGCGGTGTGTCATGTCAGGAAGGGGTTTGGCAGGCGGGCGTTGCACCCACCTGCCTGTCGCGACTGGCTTATTCGGCCGGGCGCATCGCCTTGATTTCTTCGTCCGAAGGCATGTAGCCGTCGGGCGATTTATAGGTCCAGTCAACCATCACACCCTTGCCGTCCTGCATCGCGATGGTGCCGACATAGGCACCCATGTTCGACTGGTTGTCGATTTCGCGGTAGCTGAGCGTGCCGATGGGCGTGTCGGGGATTTCCAGCCCTTCGAAGGCGGCAATCAGCGAGGCGGTGTCGGTGGCTCCGGCCTTTTCGATGGCAGCGGCGATGGAAATCACGTCGAGGTAACCGACCAGCGAGCCGATTTTGGGCGTTTCACCGGTTTCGGCGATATAGGCGTCGACAAAGGCTTTTTCCGGCGTGCCGTCTTCAAAGCCGTACCAGGGATAGCCGGTGACGAACCAGCCTTCGGGTGCTTCATCGCCCAGCGGTTCCAGATACTCGGGCTCACCGGACAGCAGGCCATAGACGGGGCGGCCGTCGAACAGGCCACGGTCGCCGCCTTCGCGCACGAATTTGGCAAGGTCGGTGCCGAAGGTTACGTTATAGATCGCGTCGGGTTTGGCGCGCTCGATGGCCTGCACCTCGGCGCCGGCGTCGATCTTGAACAGGGCGGGCCATTGTTCGGCAACGAATTCAACCTCGGGCTTGAGCCGTTTCAGGTTCTCCTTGAAGGCGGCGACGGCGTCCTGACCATAGGCATAGTTGGGCGCGATGGTGGCATAGCGGATCGCATCGGTCTTGGCGGCTTCTTCGGCCAGCATTGCGGCCTGAATCCATGTCGAGGCGCGCAGGCGGAAGGTGTTGGGGTTGCCCGAGCCCCACACGAGGCTGTCGGCCAGCGGCTCGGCGGCAAGGTAGAGATACCCCTTTTCGGCAGCAAAGGACGACAGCGCCAGACCGACGTGCGACAGGATCGAACCGGTCAGCATCACCGCGCCGTCGCGGGTCATCAGCTCTTCTGCGATCTTGACCGCTTCGGCGGGGTCGCCCTGATCGTCGCGGTAGATGAATTCGAGCGGTTTGCCCAGCACACCGCCTGCGTCGTTGATTTCCTTGAGGCCCAGTTCGATCCCCTTTTTATAGGGCTCGGCAAAGGCGGCCAGACGTTTGTAATGGTTGATCTCGCCGATCTTGATCGTGTCCTGGGCCAGTGCGGCCCCAGACATAAAGCCGGGGGCCAGCGTCAGGGCGGTGGCGGCGGCGAGCAGGGTGCGTCGCGTGAGGGTCATCGGTGTCTCTCCTATTGGTGGCAGAGTGCTGCCGGTCTGTTGGTGGCAGTCGTTGCTGCCGTTATATCCGGTCTGGTGCCGGTTAGTCGTGGTAGACAAAGGCAGGCGAGGGGTCGCTTGCCAGATCTTCGGTGCGTTCGAGTTCGATCAGGTCATTGATGCGCTTGCGATACACAAGCGGCCCCTTGTCGATGGCAATGCGGATCGGGCGGCGTTTGGCGGGGCGGTTTTCTTCCTCTTGCACGGCTTCAAGGATTGCCTTGTCTTCCTGAAAGGCGACGCGGAACATTTTGTCCATGGTCTCTTCGGCATCGGGATCGTCAAGCGCGGTGTTGCGGATGTGCATCCAGCGGTCGATCGAATAGGTTTCTGTCACCGGTGTGATAAAGTGCAGGGCAAAGATGCGCACCCCCTTGTCGCGCTCGTCCTCGGCAATGGCGTCCTTGGTGGGGGCCGAGCCAAAGTCGATCACGGCGGTGCAGGGGGTGTAAAGGTAATAATAGTGCCAGCGGTCGACGTGGCCGGTGAAGCCGCCGAATGCCTTGAAAAAGCCGATGGGTTCGGCGTCGCGAATCCAGCGCCATGCGAGGATTGCCTCGCCTTCGGTCTGCACATGCACGGGGACGTTTTCGGATGCGGCATTGCCCAGCGTGGTGGGGTGGACAAAGCTGACGTGGGCCGGATCAACCAGGTTTTCGGCCACGTTCAGATAGTTCGATTTCAGGTGCAGCGCATCGCCGTGGTGGACCTTCCAGGCGGGATCGGTGAATTCGGGCATGTCGAACACTTTCGAGGTGTCGGCGCGGGCCGGGTCGCCCATCCAGATCCAGACGATGCCGTGGCGTTCTTCGGTCGGGAAGGCCTCGACATAGGCGGATTTGGGCAGGTTGGTCTGGCCCGGCACCCGCACGCAGGCACCGGAACAGTCGAAGGTCAGCCCGTGATAGCCGCATTGCACGTTGTCGCCCACGCGCTTGCCCTTGGACAGGGGCAGCAGACGGTGGGGGCAGCGGTCTTCGAGTGCCACGACACCGCCGTCGGATTTGCGGTACATGACGACGTGATCGCCAAGGATGGTAAAGCGGCGCAGGGTGTCGTCGATCTCGGTCGACCATGCAGCGACGTACCAGGCGTTGCGGATGAAATTCGACATGTTGACCTCCTTGGGTGTGTTCTAGCGCAGCCCGTCTGCGCCGGTGACTTCTGAGTGCCGTAGCCCTCCAACGCGCGGATTGGGCCGCCCGCCCAGTTGCAGCGCCACGGCCACGACGATTTCACCACGACGCGGGGCGTCAGGCAATTGCAGCCGCATCCCGTCAAAGTGGCTGCGCACATAGGCGGCGTCCTTGTGGCCCAGCGGCACGTCGATCACGGTGCCCGGAGCGCCCATCGCCTTGGACGAGGGCACCAGCGCCTTGCCACCACCCAGCACGTCACGCAGCGGCGCGCCCAGTGTCGGGTGCAAAAGGGCCGCGGCATGTTCCAGTTCGCCGTCTTCGCCGACAAGGGCGGCTTTGCCGTATCCCTGAACATCGCCTGCCGCACAGCCCAGTGCGGTCAGCGCCTCGGCTCCCAGCAGGGTGCCCAGTTCGGCACCTGTTTCGAACAGCTCTGCCAGATCCGCGACATAGCGGCCCGCATAGGGGTTCACGATCACCGCCGCCGCCAGCGCGCGCCGTGCGGGGGGCGAAACGGGTTGGCCCATTTCGGTGCGTGTCTCTTCGACCAGCGTTATGATCCGGCGCAGGTTCACCGCAAGCCGTCCTCGCCCTTGACGTCCTCGGCGGCCAGACCGCCGACGCGGGCGTGAATGCGCGGCCCCGTGCTCATCACCAGCACCAACAGGATTTCGTCGGCCTTGGGACCGTCGGGCAGGCCGACCTCCATCGCGTCGAAATGGCTGCGCACATAGGAAGCGTTGCTGTGGGTGATCGGCACATCAAGCCGGGTGCCGGGGCTGCCGATTTTCTTGGTCGAGGGCACGATGGCCATGCTGTCGGCAATGGTGTCGCGCATGGCATAGCCGCCGGGCACATGCCACAGCGCGCCGTGTTCCAGTTCGCCGTTGGTGCCGACGATGGCGCCCTTGCCATAGCCCTGGATCGCAGCGGGATCACCGCCAAGGGCGTCGATCAGTTGTTGTGCCATTTCTGCGCCCAAAGGCTTCAGGTCTTCCATAAAGCCCTGAATATCTTCGACATAGCGTCCGGCAAAGGGGTTGGCGATGACGGTCATGCAGGCGGCGCGGCGCTGGGGTTTTGCGGGGGCGGGGCCGCCCTCGTGATAGATGGTCTCGGTCAGGAGCGCCGTTTTGCGGATGACGGGTTCAGGCATGGATAAGGTCCTTGGGCTGTGACTGGTCCCGCAGGGGGCGGGCGGAAATGGTTGTGCCGATCATGCGTCTTTCACCCTGACAGGCAAGACATGCGCCGACAATCAGGCCACGCGCGGCATAGGTTCTGGCCCGCAACACGCCACGGTCAAGAGCGGTGCGCAGGTCATGGGCCGACAGCGGGGCCACATCGGTGGTGACCCGCCGTGCGCCCAGATCGCTGTCGGGTGACAGGCTGTTGGCGGGGGCGCGGGTGATGGCGGGGTGGTCGGGCAGGTCGATGGCGTTGGCGATCAGCGTGGCGGCAGCGTCGGCCTGCGCCGCAGTGGCGGCCAGCACGGTCACCGCATCGGCAATGCCCAGCGAATGCGACCGGCCCCGCCAGCCCGATGTGGCCACGCCGCCGATGCCGTCGCGCGGCCCGATTTCGGCCTGTGCGCCGGGGGCGGCGGTGGTGGGGTCCTCGCAAATGGCAAGGCGCAGGGGCTGGTTCGCGGTCCACAGGGCGATGTCGCCGCCGTTGTTGACATGGGCGCGGGTCAGGCTGTGGTTCTGGGCCAGCAGGGCGGTCAGGATGTGATCTGCCACGGCGCCGGCCACGGCGGCCATCGGGGTGATGAACGTGGGCGCAAAGGGGCGCGTGGCCTGATGCATCTTGCGGGCAATCCCGCCGGTGGGGGCAGGTCCGTCGCATTGGCGCAAGCGCGACAGTTCCGATACCAGATTGCTCAGCACGGGTTTGAAAGCATCCGAGGCGCGCAGATAGGCGGCGCGCACCGCCGGTGCGGGGCCGTGGGCCGTGACGATCAGGTCAATCGGCCCGTGGATCAGCCGCAGGCTGCCGTCGGGCGACAGATGCGCCGTTGGGGATTCCTGCCAGCTCATGATTTGCCCTTTGAGGTGTCTGACCCGACTGGCCACGGCGCGCCGGTTTTGCGCGCTTCGGAGCGTTGGCCGGACAGGCGGTGATCGTTCTGCCGCCCCTTCTGCCCGCGCAGGGCGTCTTCGAGCGGCATGACATAGTCCATGTGGCCGCCAAGGGCGGCGTAATCGGCGGCTGTCATGGTAAATTCGATGGGTGCCACCAGCGCAGGCGTGGGCACATAGCCAAAGGCGTTTTTCGGCATTTGCGTGACGTCTGCCATAAAGGTGATGCCCCCGCCCGGCCAGATGAACACCGGCGCGCCGCCCGAGGTGACGCGGGTCAGGCGCGATTGCACCGAGCGGGTCAGCGAGACGGGGTTTTCGGTGACGCCCGAACGCAGTGAACCGCCCGCACCGGCCATGAACAGCACCGAAGTCAGCGAGGGTTCGCAGTTTTCCTCGATCCGCTGCACCGAGGGCAACAGCCGCGCGGGCATGTCCTTTTGCACCGGCACCAGATCGTCGTTCAGCTCGTAATAGGCGGCGTTCTCGCCGGTGGTCGAGACCATCAGCAGGGATTGACCGGCCCGCGCCTGATCGGGTTTCCAGGTGTCCAGAATGTCCAGCGGATCGGTCAGGTCGGTGCCGCCCCAGCCGGTGCCCGGTTCGGCCACCTGAAAATAGCGTCCGGGGGTCGAGCGGCGGCCTTTGATCTTGATGCCGGAGGGTTCCCAGCCGATGACCTTGCCCGCCTGATGTTCGGACATGACGCCGGTGATGTGATCGTCGACGACCACAACCTCGTCGACCAGCCCCTGCCATTGTGCCGCGAACATGCCCACGGTGGCCGAACCGCAGCCGACGCGCATGCGTTGCTCGGGCGTTCCGTTGACGATGGGGGCCTGTCCGGCAGTGATTTCCAGATCGGCGCCGTTGTCGATGGTCAGCGCGACCTGTTCACCGTTGCACAGCGCCAGAAGTGCTGCACAGGTCGCGCGCCCCTCTTTCTTGGAGCCGCCGGTCAGATGGTTGACCCCGCCCAGCGACAGCATTTGCGATCCGTATTCGGATGTTGTGACATGGCCGATCACCTCGCCCTCGGCACGCACGGGGGCGCATTCGCTGCCAAGGTGGCGGTCGGTGTCGATTTTCACCTTGGCCCCGCAATAGGAAAAGATGCCTTCGGTGACGACAGTGATCATGTCGACGCCTGCGGATTTCGAGGCGACGATAAAGGGGGCGGGTTTGTAGTCGGGATAGGTGGTGCCCGACCCGACAGCGGTGATGAACGTATCTTCGCCCGACACCAGATCGCCATCCCATTCGCGGTCAAGAAAGGGCACCAGCGGCGTGTCTTCGCGGTTTTCCAGAATGGTCAACGGGTCAAGGCGCACCAGCTCGCCGCCCTCGTTTGCATAGCGGTCGCAGGCGCCCGAGCGGCCGTCGGCGATGTAGCACATGACCGGACAGGCATCGCAGCGGATCTTTTCCGGCTTGGCGGTCTGGGGGCGTTTGCGGGTTGTCTCGGTCACGGTGCGGGCTCCGGGGGCTTGGCAATCGGGCGGATCGGGTCGGATGTGCAATTCGTTTGTATACGAACGCACGACACCCGTTTGTGTGTCAACAGTTTTGCGCGGATTTCGGTCATGGATCAGTCTACAAACGCCTTTTCGACCACGAATTCAGCGGGGCGGTTGTTGGCGCCTTCTTCCAGTCCGTGTTCCAGACAGATGGCGCGGCAATCGGCCAGCATCTCCATCGAACCGCAGATCATCACGCGGTCGTCGGCGGGGGTGATCGGGGGCACGTCGAGGGCCGTATATATAGTGCCCGACCGGATCATGTCGGTGATACGGCCCTGCACCTTGTAAGCCTCGCGGGTGGCGGTGTTGAACAGGCGCAGGCGGCCCTGTGCGGCTTCGCCCACCAGCGGATCGTTCAGCGTGGCATTGGTGATTTCGTCGCCATAGGCCAGTTCGGCCACCTCGCGGCAGCCGTGGCAGAGAATCACCTCGTCAAAGCGCTCGTAGGTCTCGGGATCGCGAATCAGCGATGCAAATGGCGCGATTCCGGTGCCAGTGGACAGCATCCACAGCCGTTTGCCGGGGGTCAGCGCATCAAGCACCAGCGTGCCGGTGGGTTTCTTGCGCATTAATACAGTGTCGCCCACCTGAATGTTTTGCAAATGCTCGGTCAGCGGGCCGTCGGGCACCTTGATCGAGTAGAATTCCAGCGTGTCGTCCCATGCGGGCGACGCAATGGAATAGGCACGCATGACAGGCCGGTCGGCGTTGGGCAGGCCGATCATCACAAACTCGCCCGAGCGGAAACGGAACGTGGCGGGGCGGGTCACGCGAAAGCGGAAAAGGCGGTCGGTGTAATGTTGCACCTGGGTGACGGTCAGCCCGAAACAGGCGGCGGGTATTTCGAATCCCGCAGGCTGGCCCTGAAGGATGGGGTCAAAGGCAAGATCGGTCATCTCAATGCTCCATTCTGCATAATTTCAGAGCAGATGCTGCGCCAAAATTCGTTCGTACACAAACGAAAAAAGTTTTTTGGCCGATAAAGGCCCGAAAGCGATCAGGACGATTGACAACTTTTCATGCAAGTTTCTACGGTGTGCCTGTATCGTTTGCACACAAATGAAGCCCGGGGCTGGTCCGGGCAGTGAAAGAGGCACCACATGACGCTTCATCGACCCGAGACACTGGACGCGGCCCTTGCCCTGCTGGCCGAAGGCGGCGGGGTGGTTCTGGCGGGGGGCACGGATGTCTATCCGGGGCTGCGCGCCGCGCCGCCACCTGCGCGGATGATTGATGTTTCGGCGGTGGCGGGGCTGCGCGGGATCGCGCGGGTTGATGAGGGCTGGCGGATCGGGGCGGCGACGACTTGGACAGATGTGGTGCGTGCCGACCTGCCTGCATTGTTCGACGGGCTCAAGCTGGCCGCGCGCGAGGTCGGGTCGGTGCAGATCCAGAACACCGGAACGGTTGCGGGGAACCTGTGCAATGCCTCGCCTGCGGCGGACGGGGTTCCGGCGCTGATGGCGCTGGATGCCGAGGTAGAGCTGACAGGGCCAAGCGGCGCGCGGCGGGTGCCGCTGAGCGCGTTCATTCAGGGCGTTCGCAAGGTCGATCTGGCGGCGGGCGAGCTGATGACGGCGATCTATGTGCATGATGCGCCGGGCTGTGGCGCGTTTCGCAAGCTGGGCGCGCGGCGGTATCTGGTGATTTCGATCGCGATGGTCAGCGCTGTTGTACACGCTGACGGCGGGCGGATCGTGCGGGCGCGTATCGCTGTCGGGTCATGTTCGCCGGTGGCGCGGCGGCTGGTTGATCTGGAAACGGCGCTGGTCGGGGCCGCGCTGGGAGATGTCGGGGGGATCGTCGGAGAGGCGCGGCTGGACGCGTTGACCCCGATTGATGATGTGCGGGCCAGCGCGGTCTTTCGCATGGATGCGGTGCGCACGCTGGTGCGGCGCACGTTGTTGGATGCAGTGGAGAAAACCGATGTCGCTTGACGAACCCAAGGGGCAGATTGCCCTGACCCTGAACGGCGCTGAAATCACCCTGTCTGCTTCGCCCACGGCGCGGATGTCCGAGGTTTTGCGCGACAGCGCGGGGGCACTGGATGTCAAGGTGGGCTGCAACGCGGGCGATTGCGGGGCCTGTACCGTGCTGCTGGACGGCGCGCCGGTCTGTGCCTGCATCACCGCAGCCGGTCAGGCGCAGGGCCGGCAGGTTGAAACGCAGGCGGGGCTGGTTGCCGGTGACGCCGATGCTGCGCGTTTGGCGCAGGCGTTCCAGCGGCATCAGGCGGCGCAATGCGGGATCTGCACGCCGGGCATGATGGTGTCGGCGGTGGCGTTGTTGCGTTCGGGTGCGGCGCTGACCGAGGAACGCGTGGCCGATGCCTTGGGCGGGGTGCTGTGCCGTTGCACCGGCTATCGCAAGATCATCGCGGCGGTGCTGGATGCCGGTGCGACCACCGAGACATTGACCGAAGGCGGCGTCGGCGCGCGGGTGGCGCGGCTGGACGGCTGGCCCAAGGTGTCGGGCAGCGAGCGGTTTGGCGATGATGTCGCCCCGGCGGATTCGCTGACGGTGCGGGTGATCCGGTCGCCGTTTCACCGCGCTGGGTTCCGCTTTGGCGATCTGGAGGCGTTTCGGGACGCAAACGGGCTGGATTTGGTCCTGACCGCCAGCGACGTGCCGGGGGAGAACCTGTTTGGCGTCATTCCGGGGTTTATCGACCAGCCGGTTTTTGCCGAAGGCGAGGCGCGCTTCAAAGGCGAGGCGGTGGCTGCTGTGGTTGGCCGCGCCGGGGTTCTGGACGCCATGGGCGCCTTTCCGGTGGAATGGGACGAACGCGCGGCGCAACTGACACCGGCGGGGGCCAACGCGGCGGCGCTGCTTCATCCCGACCGCGCGGACAACGTGATGTGTCGCGGTCTGGTGGCGCGCGGCGATGCCGAAGCGGGTTTGGCGCAGGCCGCGCATGTGGTTGCGGGCGACTTCTCAACAGGATTTATCGAACACGGCTATATCGAACCCGAAGCGGCCAGCGCCCGCAGGGTGGGCGACCGGATCGAGGTGCAATGCTGCACGCAGGCCCCCTATATGAACCGCGATGCGCTGGCGGGCATTCTGGGGCTGGACCCTGCGGCGGTGCGCATTCTGCCCACTGCGGTGGGCGGCGGGTTCGGGTCCAAGCTGGACCTGACCGCGCAGCCCTATGTGGCGCTGGCGGCGTGGATATTGGGGCAGCCGGTGCGCATGGCCTATACCCGCGCCGAAAGCATCGCCAGTTCGACCAAACGCCACCCGTCCGAGATTTCGATGAAGATCGGGACGGATGCAGACGGGCGGATCGTGGGCGCGCGCTTTGACGGTGTGTTCAATACGGGGGCGTATGCCAGCTGGGGGCCGACCGTGGCGAACCGCGTGCCGATCCATGCGTCCGGCCCTTACCGCGTGCCGCATTACGAAGCGAACAGCGTGGGCATTCACACCAACACCACACCGGCGGGTGCGTTTCGCGGCTTTGGCGTGCCGCAATCAGCGGTGGCGCAGGAACAGTTGTTCGATCTGCTGGCCAATGATCTGGGCATGGACCGGCTGGCATTCCGGCGGCTGAACTGTCTGCAAAACGGCGATGCGACGGTGACGGGGCAGGTGTTTGACACCGGCATGGGCATTGATGCGTGCTTTGACGCGCTGAAACCCGAATGGGAGCGCGCGTTGGCCGAGGCCAGGGCATTCAACGCGGCCCATGCGCAGATCAAGCGCGGGGTTGGCGTGGCGGGCGGCTGGTATGGCTGTGGCAACACGTCGATGTCGAACCCCTCGACCATCCGCGCGGGTGTCACGTCGGACGGGGAACTGATGCTGCATCAGGGGGCCGTGGATATCGGGCAGGGATCAAACACCGTCATCACCCAGATTTTTGCGCAGGCGCTGGGGGTGCCGCTGTCGCAGGTCACTTTGGTTGGCGCCGATACCGATCTGACGCCGGATGCGGGCAAGACATCGGCAAGCCGTCAGACCTTTATCACCGGCAACGCCGCACGGCTGGCGGGTGAAGCGCTGCGGGCGCAGATCTTGCGGTTGGGCAATGTGGGCGACGGGGCCGCGATTGCCTTTGTGGATGGCGCGATCGAGCTGTCCGAGGGCGAGGTACGCCGCCGGATCGAACTGCCTGCTGCCGAAGGCTATGCGCTGGAAGTGCAGGAAAGCTATGATCCGCCGACCCTGCCGATGGACGCCAAGGGGCAGGGATCGCCCTATGCGGTTTTTGGCACGGCGGCGCAGATGGTCGAGCTGGAGGTCGATATGGCCCTTGGCACGGTCAAGCTGTTGCGGTTTGTCGCCGCGCATGATGTGGGCCGTGCGATCAATCCGCTGCTGGTCGAAGGGCAGATCGAAGGCGGTATTGCACAGGGCATCGGGCTGGCGCTGATGGAGGAATTCCTGCCCGGACGTACCGAGAACCTGCATGATTACCTGATCCCGACGATGGGCGACGTGCCTGACATCACCTCGATCATCATCGAATCCGGCGACGCACACGGTCCCTACGGGGCCAAGGGGCTGGGCGAGCATTGCCTGATCCCCACGGCCCCCGCCATTTTGAACGCCATCGCGGACGCCAGCGGCGCGCGCATCCACCATCTTCCGGCGACACCGGACCGCATCCGCGCCGCGATCCTCGCGCAGAAAGACAAGGCTTCTATATGACAGACGCAAGTGAACTGAGCGGCAGCTTTGCCGGTATCGACGTGGGTGGGACGTTCACCGATCTGGTACATTACGACAGCCGTACGGGGCGGGTAAAACTGGCCAAGGTGCCGACAACGCTGGACAATCAGGCGCATGGGGTGCTGGCGGCTCTGGACGCGGCCGGAGTGGATGCGGCGATGCTGGACCTGATCGTGCATGGGACCACGACCACCACCAACGCCGTGCTGGAGCGGCGGCTGTGCAAGACAGGGCTGATCACCACGATGGGCTTTCGGGACGTGCTGGAGCTGGGGCGACGGACCCGGCCGCAGGCCTATGGCATGTCGGGGCAGTTCCGCCCGCTGATCCCGCGCGATCTGCGCCTCGAGGTGCCGGAACGTACGCTTGCGGATGGTTCTGAATATCTGGCGCTGGACGAGGACGCGTTGCGCGTGGCCCTGCGCAAGCTGGTGGCCGAGGATTGCGAGGCCTTGGTGATCCATTTCCTGCATGCCTATGCCAACCCCGCCCACGAAATCCGCGCGGGCGAGATTGCGCGCGAGGAATGGCCCAACGGCAACATCACGCTGGGCAGCGCGCTGCTGTCGGAAAGCCGCGAGTTCGAGCGCGGGGTGACGGCGGCGGTGAATGCCTCGGTGCAGCCGCTCTTGCGGCGCTATGTCGAGCGCTTGGCGGACCGGCTGGCCGAGCGGGGCTATACCCGTGATCTGCTGGTGATGAACGGCAACGGCGGCATGGTGTCGGCGCGCATCGTGGCCGAGGAAGCGGCCAAGACGGTGATGTCGGGGCCCGCCTCGGGTGTGATGGCAGCGGCCTATACCGGGCGGCGCGCGGGCATTCCCGACCTGCTGACCTATGACATGGGCGGCACCAGCACCGATGTGGCGATGATCCGTGGCGCAGACCCTGCCGTCAGCCACGAGATCGAGATTGAATACGCGATGCCGATCCACGTGCCGATGGTCGATGTGCGCACCGTGGGGGCCGGTGGCGGTTCCATCGCGCGGGTGAATGCGGCCGGGCTGTTGCAGGTGGGACCGGACAGCGCGGGATCGACTCCCGGGCCGATCTGTTACGGCAAGGGCGGGACCGAGCCGACGATTTCGGATGCGAACATGCTGCTCGGGCGGATGAATCCGGGCAAGCTGAACACGATTTCGGGGGATGTCTCGATCGACATGATCCGCGATGTCTTTGCGGCCAAGCTGGGTGATCCGCTGGGGCTGGATGCGGTGCAGGCGGCGGCGGCGGTGCTGCGTATTGCCACGGCCAAGATGGCCGATGCGGTGCGGATGGTGTCGATTTCACTGGGCGAGGACCCGCGCGATTTTGCCCTGTTCGCCTTTGGCGGGGCGGGGCCGTTGCACGCCTGCGCCATTGCCCGCGAGCTGGGCGTGCCGCGCGTGTTGGTGCCTGCGCGCCCCGGTATCACCAACGCCCTGGGCTGTATCGTGGCCGACCTGCGGCACGACTTTGTGCAGACGGTGAACACCCCGCTGGATCACTGCGACATCGACGAGGTTCACGCCGCCTTTGCCCGCCAGATCGAGGATGGCACCGCCGCGATTGGCCGCGAGCGGGTCGAGATTGCCGAGCTGCGCCTGATGCATTCGGTGGACATGCAGTTTATCGGCCAGACGCATTTGCTGAGGGTGCCGCTGCCCGATGCCACGCCGACCCGCGCGGCGTTGCAGGCGCTGTTTGAAGAAGCCTATTTCCGGCGGTTTCAGGTGACGCTGCCCGAAATCCGCCCCGCGCTGGTCAATGTGAACACATCCGTGATCGGGCGCCGCCCCGAGGTGGACCTGTCGCTGTTGATCGATACCGCCGAACGCCGCGCGACGCTGGCCGAGGCGCAGACAGGCACGCGGTCCGTGTGGTTCGATGCTTGGGTCGACACGCCGGTCTATTGGCGCGACCACCTGCCCGCGGACGCAACGCTGACAGGGCCAGTGATCGTGGAACAGATGGATTGCACGCTGGTGATGGAGCCGGGCGACACTGCCGTGCAGGACGCCGACGGCAACCTGATCGTAACCCTGGGAGAGCAGCCATGAGCATTGATCCGATTACACTGACAGTGATCCAGTCGGGCCTGCAACAGGTCTGTGACGAAATGGACCTGTCGTTTTCCCGCGCCGCATTCTCGCCGGTGATTGCCGAGGCCAACGACCGATCGGACGGGATATATTCTGCCGTTGACGGCAGCCTGATTGCGCAGGGGTCACAAGGGTTGCCGGTGTTTGTCGGGACCATGCAGTTTTCGACGGCGACCCTGATCCAGATGATCCGCGACGGCAAAGCGGCCAAGCCCAAGCCGGGCGACATTTACATCGTGAACGATCCCTATCTGGGCGGCACGCATTTGATGGATGTGCGCTTTGCCATGCCCGTCTACCGGAACGGCGAGATTTTCTGCTGGCTGTCCAACACCGGCCACTGGCCCGATACAGGTGGCGCGGTGCCGGGGGGCTTTTCGGCCTCGGCCACCTCGGTTGAACAGGAAGGGCTGCGGCTGCCGCCTGTGCGCCTGTTCAAAGAGGGCGAGATGGACGCCGAGATTTACGCCATCATCTGTTCCAACATTCGCGTGTCGGAACAGCGGATCGGCGATGTGAAGGCGCAGGCGGCGGCATTGTATGTGGGGCAGTCGCGTCTGGTGCGGTTGCTGGACCGCTATGGCGACGACACGGTGCGCGCAGCCATTGCCGAGCTGCGCACCCGCGCGGCCCAGCAGATGCGCGCGAACATCGCGGCGATCCCGCCCGGTGTGTACCGGTCGACCGCCTATGTGGACAGCGACGGGGTGGTGGATGAGCCGCTGGAAATCAGGCTGGCGATCACGGCGGATGGCGACGGGTTGAGCTTTGACTTCACCGGCTCGTCCGCGCCCTGTGCGGGGCCGATGAACTCGGTTCTGGCGACAACGCATTCCTCGGTCTATCTGGCGATGCGCCATATTTTCCCCGACGTGCCGATCAGCGCGGGCGCGTTCGAGCCGTTGGAGATTGTGCGCCCTGTCGACACCTTCCTTGATGCGCAATACCCGCGCCCCGTGTCGGGCTGTGCCGCCGAGGTCAGCCAGCGGATTGCCGAGGCGGTTTTTGCCGCGTTGGTGGTGCCCTTGCCGGATCTCGTGACAGCCGCGCCCGCCGGATCCTCGGGCAACTTTGCGCTGGGGGGTGACATCCCTGAAGAGGGGCGCAGCTATGTGATGTACCAGATTTCGGGCGGCGGTTACGGCGGCTATGCGGGGGGTGACGGCATTTCGAACGGCTGTTCAACCATCGGCATTTCCAAATCCCCACCGGTCGAGATCATGGAGCAGCAGTTTCCGATCCTGTACCACCGCTATGCCCTGCACGACGGGTCGGGCGGCGCGGGGGCGCAGCGCGGCGGTTTCGGGCTGGATTACGAGGTGGAAATCCTGCGCGGCACGGCGCGGGCCAGTTTCGTGATGGATCACGGGCGTTTCGGCCCTCAGGGTGTTCTGGGCGGCGAGGATGGCGGCAAGAACCGCGTTGTGGTCACGCAATCGGGCAAGGAATTTGTGCCTGAACATCTGTCCAAGGCGCAGGACATCGCGCTGAAAGCCGGAGACCGGGTGCGGGTGCGCACGCCCGGCGGCGGGGGCTATGGGCCTGCGAAAGACCGTGATCCGGCACTGGTCGCCGAAGATGTGCGGCTGGGGCGCTATACCAGCGAAGAGGCGGCGCGGCTGTTCGGGACGTGATGTGGCGGGTTGCTTGACGCCGACAGGTCTGTTGTAAACCATCATCCAGACCTGTCGCCGGTGACTGCGACCCTTTCAAACCCCTAGTGAAAAGACCCTGCCATGAAAGCCGTCCTGTTCGAAAAGTTCCAAGAAGCGCCCAAACTGGTCACGGTGGCGGACCCCGGCCCCGAGGCGCATGGGGTTGTTCTGAAGGTCGCGGCCACAGGCGTTTGTCGCAGCGACTGGCACGGGTGGATGGGGCACGACAGCGATATCGACCTGCCGCATGTGCCGGGGCACGAACTGGCCGGCGTGGTCGAAGCGGTGGGCAAGGATGTGAGCAACTGGAAGGTTGGGGACAAGGTGACCGTTCCGTTCATATGTGGCTGCGGCAGCTGTTCGGAATGCCACGCTGGACATCAGCAGGTGTGCCTGCATCAGGAACAGCCCGGCTTTACCCATTGGGGGTCTTTTGCGGAATATGTCGGCATTCATCAGGCAGATCTGAACCTTGTGGCGCTGCCGGAAAGCATGGATTTCGCCACCGCTGCCAGCCTTGGCTGCCGGTTTGCCACGTCGTTTCGTGCGGTGATAGATCAGGGCAAGGTCGGCGCGGGGCAATGGGTGGCGGTGCATGGCTGCGGCGGTGTGGGGCTGTCGGCGGTGATGATTGCCACGGCTGTCGGGGCCAATGTGATCGGCGTTGATCTTGATCCGGCCAAGCTCGCCCTTGCGCAAAAGCTGGGGGCGGTGGCTGTCGTCAACGGTGGCGAGGCCGATGTTCCGGCGGCGATCAGGGAGATCACTCGGGGGGGTGCCCATGTGTCGCTGGATGCGCTTGGCCATCCGGTAACCATGACCAATTCAATCCTGTGCCTGCGGCCACGGGGGAAACACATTCAGGTTGGGCTGATGCTGGGCGATCATGCGGCGCCGGCCATTCCCATGCCCAGGATCGTGGGGCAGGAAATCGAATTGCTGGGCTCGCACGGGATGCAGGCGCACCGGTATGGCGCGATGCTGGACATGGTTGCCAGCGGCAAGCTGGACCCGGCGCGGTTGGTGGGCAATCAGATCAGTCTGGGCGAGGCGCCGCAGGCGCTGATGGACATGGACAAATTCCAATCTGTCGGCGCCACGGTCATCACGCGGTTCTAGCCGCCAAGGGTTTTGTTGACCTTTGGTCAGCGGTGGGTGACCGCGTGGCTTGCGGCATATTATGTCGCTGTGTGGTGGCATTCGGTAGAATAGTTCGGCAAAGTCGGCGCAAAATACCTCACAACACACACTCAAGCTGGACGGACCCAAGGGTGTGCTGATTTAGAACGGGAATGTAAGGTAATGCAGGGCAAGATCGCAGGCGACCATGGCGAAAGGGACAGCGCGGCGCGTTATGAAGCCTTTATGGCCAGACAGTCCCCCGAGGATGATGCCCTCTTGAAGCTGGAAAATTACAACGCCGAAATCCGGCCGCTTGTCGCGCAGGATCGTGGGATGTTGCATGAGTTGACAGTTGCGGTGTTCTGGCCGCACCGCGGGCGGGATCTTGATCTGTTTCTGTCGCTTGGCGAAGGATATATCGCGCTGGACGAGATTGGCCGCCCGCTGGGCTCGGCTATGTACTATCCGATGGGTGACGATTTTGCCATGTTTGGCATGATGGTGACCACGCCGCGCTTGCAGACCCAAGGGGTCGGACGGCGGCTTTTGCGGCGCATTATGAACGATTGCAGGGGGCGCGATCTGCGTCTGTCCGCCACCAAGTCGGGATTCCGGCTGTATCGCGATGCCGGGTTTGAGACTGTTGCGACCATCTGGCAGCATCAGGGCATTGCAAAGCTTGCGCGTCTGCCCGAGCCGGTCGCGGGCGTCGATGTGCGCCCGCTTGAGGCTGCGGATCATGGTGCGGTGTCCGCGCTGGACACACAGGCCTATGGTGCCGACCGTCAGGTGGTGAAGGCAGCGTTGCTGCGCAAATCCGGTGGCGTTGTTGCCGTGCGGGGCGGTGTGGTGTGCGGCTTTGCGCTGGTGCGGCCCTTTGGCAAGGGGATGGTGATTGGGCCTGTGGTCGCGGAAGACGACCAGATGGCGATGCAGCTGTGCGCGCCGCTGATCCAGCAGTACGAAGGCCAGTTTGTCCGTCTGGATACGCCGCAACAAAGCGAGCATTTCAAGGCGTTCCTGTCCGCCGCAGGGCTGGGTGTGTTCGACACCTGCACCGAGATGCGGATTGGCCCGTTGCGCCGCGCCGAAACCGGAGCCTGCCTGTACGGGTTGGCGGCGCATTCCTTCGGATAGAATACGCGCCGCCGTGTTTTGGGTCAGGATATGCGGTCTTTGAGCGTGAACCACATGCCGACAAGTGGCAGGAACCACGGTTTGCCGCTGTGCAGCGGGATCGCAGGCCAGTCCAGCCCGTCCAGCGGATTGGAATCCGTCCGCCCCATCGCCATATCGGCCAGCGCCTGCCCGATCAGCGTGGACATCTGCGCGCCGTGGCCGGAATAGCCCATGCCATAGATCATGCCGTCAGCCTCGCCCGCGCGGGGGTAGCGGTCTTTGGTCATGCCGACCAGCCCACCCCAGCAATAGTCAATTTCGACCTGCGCCAGATGCGGGAAGATCCGCGCCAGTGACCGGCGCAACACCTGCCCTGACAGGGCGTCGGATTGCTGGTCGGAAGTGGCCGAGAACCGCGCACGCCCGCCAAAGATCAGGCGGTTGTCCGGTGACATGCGGAAATAGTTGCCGATGTTCATCGAAGTTACGCAGGTGCGGTTGCCCGGCATCGTGGCCGCAATCTCATCCGCAGTCAGCGGGCGGGTGGCGATGATGAACGAGCCGACCGAGATGATGCGCTTGCGGAAATAGGCCAGCGGCGCCTTGGCCACACTGCCGGAATAGGCGCCGGTCGCGGCAATGACACGGTCGGCGGTCAGGGTGCCTTTGGGCGTTTTCAGCGCCCAACCACTGCCGGAACGGTTGCGCGCAACAACCGGCGCGCCCTCCCAGATCAGCGCACCGTGGCGGTGGGCGGCATCGGCCAGTCCGGTGACATAACGGCCCATGTGCATCATCGCGGATTTGCCATACAGCATCGCGCCGTGAAATTCATCCGACCCGATTTCACCGGCCAGATCGGCCTTGTCCAGCCAGCGGGTGTCGGGGTCGACTTCGCTGTGGATCAGTTCAAAGCCACGCCGTAGACCGTCGACATGCGAGGGTTTGGAGGCCAGTTTCAGCTTGCCCGAACGGCGGAAGTTGCAGTCGATCCCTTCCTCGGCGATGACATCCTCGATCATGTCGATCGACCGGTCATAGGCTTTGTACAGTGCGTGAGCGCGCTCGGCACCCAGATGCGATTTGGCTTCGCCATAGCCGTGGGCCATGCCGTTGTTCAGATGCCCGCCATTGCGGCCCGAACCGCCCGCGCCGATGTGGTCTGCCTCAAGCAGGGCCACGCTGACGCCCGCGCGCGCCAGACGCCGTGCGGCGTTCAGCCCGGTAAAGCCGCCACCGATCACCGCGACATCGACCTTGCCCGTCACCGGACCGGATTGGGCCTGCGCAAAGGCGGGCGAAGTGTCGTGCCAGTAGGACGTATATTTCATCACAGCCTCCGGGGCGTCACAGGCCCACAACCGCGGCCAGACCCGAGATATCCTTGATCTCGGTATAGCCATAATAGGGGTTTGCCGGTTCATGGCCACGGTTCACCCAGACCTTGTGTTTGATGCCCAGATCATGCGCGGTCATCAGGTCATAGCGGAAGCTGGACGAAACGTGCAGCACGTCTTCGGGACCGCAGCCCAGCATGTCGAACATATATTCAAAGGCCTGCATCTGCGGCTTGTAGGCCTGTGCGCTTTCGGCGGTGTAGACATGGGCGATGGGCGCGCCAAGCTTGGCGATGTTGTGGGGAATCTGGTCGTTCATCGAATTGGTCAGCGCCACCAGCGGGATCTTGTCCGCGATTTTGGCCAGGCCTGCGGGCACGTCGGAATGGGGCCCCCAGGTGGGCACGCGGGTGTAGATTTCGGCAGCCACCGCCGGATCAAAGACAACACCGTTGCGTTTGCAGGTGCGTTCCAGCGCGTTGTGGACGATGTCGGCATAAGGCTTCCATGCGCCCAGCACCTCGTCCAGCCGGTAGGCCGAGAAATCGGCAATGAACTTGTCCATCTGCGCGGGCGACAGCTGGTCGGCGTAATGGGCGCGTGCGGCCCCTGCCATGTCAAAGAAGATCATCGTGCCGTGGCAGTCAAAGGTGATAAATTTGGGGCGGAAGGTCATCTGTCTCTCCGGGGTTTGTTTGCAGTGATGTTCACCCGATTTGCGCCACAGGGCTTGCCGCGTTTGCGGAATTACGAGCAGTAAATTGCGTTTATCGCGCGGCATCCGGCATGACCTGCCGCCGGCGCGGAAACTTCGGCCGGGATCGCCGGGCAAGCTGGTGCACTGTGTCGGGGAAGACAAACGCGCCGTTTGGCGCATCAACAGAAAGCCCCCATTATGGCCCTTATTGTTCCCATTGAGACCGCCCCCGATTTTGCCCCCCGCGAAGATGTGGCCGCCCCCGACCGCCTGATCGCAGGCGCACCTGCGTTTCGGACATGGGCGCTGGACGAAGCGCTGGCAGAGGCGGCGCAATGGGGCCAGATTCGCACCGGTGTATGGGAAGCCACGCCCGGCACGACGCTGTCGATCAAGGGTGACACCTTTGAGTTCTGTCACATCCTGTCGGGTCGCGCCGAGATCAGCGAAGAGGGTGGCGATACCTTCAGCTTTGGTGCCGGCGACAATTTCGTGATGAAGCCGGGTTTCAAAGGCCAGTGGAAAACGCTGGAAACCCTGCGCAAGATTTATGTCATCGCAGCGCCTGTCGCGGGGTGAATGCCATGCAGACATCGGGCGTTGAATTGCTGGAGCGGCTTGTCGGATTTCCCAGCGTGGTCGGTACGCCCAATGGCGGGCTGATGCAGTTTGTTGCCGATTACCTGAGTGAACATGGCGTGCCCTATCATCTGCTGAAGGGGCCGGAAGGCGACCGTTACAACCTGTTTGCCACCATCGGTGATGCGTCACGGCCCGGTTATGTGCTGTCGGGTCATGTCGATGTGGTGCCTGCGGGCGAGCCGGAATGGCTGGGTGATCCCTTTGTCTTGCGCCGGGACGGCGGGCGGCTGATCGGGCGGGGCAGTTGCGACATGAAGGGCTATGTGGCTGCCGTGCTGGCGGCCGTGCCCGCGCTGGTGCGCATGGATCTGTCGGCCCCTGTTCATATTGCGCTGTCCTATGACGAGGAGGCGGGCTGTCGCGGCGTGCCGCATATGATTGCGGCGCTGCCCGATCTGTGTGCGCCGCCGCTGGGCTGTATCGTCGGAGAGCCGACGGGGCTGGTGCCGGTGCTGGCGCACAAGGGCAAGGCGGCGCTGCGGCTGGTGGCTGCGGGCGTGTCGGGCCACAGCTCGCGCCCCGATCTGGGGGACAACGCCATTCACGCGCTGTTGCCCGCGTTGGTGGCGGCAAGCGCGCAGGCCGATGCGCTGCGCGAGGGGCCGCAGGATGCGCGGTTTGCGCCGCCCTATTCCAGTCTTCAGATCGGCACGGTGCAGGGCGGTCAGGCGCTGAACATCATCCCCGACCACGCCGAGGCCAGCATCGAGGCGCGCGCGATTGCGGGAGTTGATCCCAAGACGCTGCTGGCACCGGTCATGGATGCCTTGGGGGCGGGGGTGCGCGGCGAATGGCTGTCGTCCTATCCGGCGCTGTCGCTGGAGGCAGGTCATCCGCTGGCCGCCTTGACGGCGCAAATCTCGGGGCGCGACCCGCTGGGCGCAGTCAGCTTTGGCACCGAGGCGGGGCTGTTCCAGCAGGCGGGCATTGCATCGGTGATTTGTGGCCCCGGCGACATCGCGCGTGCGCACCGGCCCGAGGAATATCTGACCGAAGACGAACTGGCGGGGGCGGTTGCGATGATCCTGTCGCTGGGGCGTCATCTGGCGGCCTGACCGCGAGGCCTGTGCGCGGCATTTTCTGCGGTGGCGCTTGGGGGCTGCCGCAGAAAACTGCCGCGACGGGCGGGGATCAAAATAAAACTGCCGCTTGCAGGGGCCTAGATTGGGGCCAAAGAGGATGGATTTTATGACCGTTAGCAAACCCGAACCGGCCAGGCTGTCGCAAGACGATATTCAGATCACAGCCTTTGAGGCCGCCCATCTGGACGGCGCGCTGCGTTTGTCGGCCGAGACCGGCTGGCCGCATCGTACCGAAGACTGGCAGCTGACGCTGTCGGTGTCCAAGGGGGTTGTGGCGCTGCTGGACGGCGCGGTTGTGGGGACCGCGCTGTGTTCGACCTTTGGCGACGTTGCGACGATGAACATGATTATCGTTGACGCACGGATGCGCGGGCGCGGGCTGGGGCGGGCGCTGATGGATCAGGTGATTGGCCTGGGTGGTGCGCGTGAACTGCGTTTGATCGCCACCGCAGACGGGCTGCCGCTGTATGAAAAGCTGGGTTTCGTGGCCTATGGCGAGGTGCATCAGCAGCAGGGGATCGCGCTGAACGCGACGCCGGAATTGCCTGTCCACAGCGGCACTGCGCAGGATATTGCGGCGCTGGCGGCGGCGGATTTGCAGGCCTCGGGCCTGTCGCGGGCCGGATTGTTGGCGAACATCGCCGCGCAGGGCGACGTGTTGCTGTGCGAAAACGGATTTGCCCTGCTGCGCGATTTCGGGCGCGGGCGGGTGCTGGGGCCGGTTGTGGCGCAGGACGTGGCCAGTGCTGCGGCGCTGATGACCGAGGCCGCCCGCCGCTGCGCCGGACACTTCCTGCGTGTTGATCTGCCCGCCGACGCAGGCATGAGCGAGAAGGCGACGCGGCTGGGACTGGTGGCCGCAGGGGGCGGCATTGCCATGAAACGGGCCGCGCGCACGCGCACGCCTTCTGATTACAAAACCTTTGCGCTTGTGTCGCAGGCGCTGGGATAACCTGAATGGGACGTGAAATGTTGACCAATTCTCTTGTCGAGCTGGACCGCCAGCATCTTGTTCATCCGGTGTCGTCGTTCCGCGGCCACGAGGCGCGCGGCGTGCGCGTCTTGCGGTCGGCCAAAGGGGCGACTGTCACCGACAGCGAAGGGCGTGAGCTGCTGGACGGGTTTGCGGGGCTTTGGTGTGTGAACGCCGGATACGGCCACGAAAGCGTTGTTGAGGCCGCCGCCGAGCAGATGCGCAGGCTGCCCTATGCCACGGGATATTTCGATCTGGGGTCCGAGCCGCCGATCCGGCTGGCCGCCGCTTTGGCCGATCGTGCGCCGGGCAATCTGAACCATGTCTATTTCACCCTTGGCGGGTCGGACGCGGTCGACAGCACGATCCGTTTTGTCCGCTATTACTGGCACGCCCTGGGCCAACCCGACCGCGATCAGTTTATCTCGGTCGAGCAGGGCTATCACGGGTCAACCACGATGGGCGCGGGGCTGACGGCGCTGCCCGGTTTTCATGACGGTTTTGGCGTGCCCTATGCGTGGCAGCACAAGATTTCATCGCATTACCTGTATCGCAATCCGCTGGGCGATGATCCGCAGGCGGTGATTGACGCATCAGTGGCCGAGCTGCGCGCCAAGGTGGCCGCGATCGGGGAAGACCGTGTTGCGGCCTTCTATGTCGAGCCTATTCAGGGGTCGGGCGGCGTGCTGGTGCCGCCTGCGGGCTGGATCAAGGCAATGCGCGATCTGTGCACCGAACTGGGCATTCTGTTTGTGGCCGATGAGGTCATCACCGGATTCGGGCGCACCGGCCCGATTTTCGCCAGCGCCGATGAGGGCATCGTGCCGGACTTGCTGACCTGCGCCAAGGGGCTGACTTCGGGTTATGTGCCGATGGGCGCGGTGATCATGTCGGACCATGTGTACGAGGTGATTGCCGAAGGTGCAGGGGCCAAGGCCGTGGGTCACGGGTTTACCTATTCCGCGCATCCGGTTTCGGCGGCGGTCGCGCTTGAGGTGCTGGCGCTGTACGAGGGCGGCATTTTCGAGAACGGCATTCGGGCGGGCAAACGTCTGATGGCGGGGCTGGAAACACTGCGCGATCATCCCTTGGTTGGCGATGTGCGCGGACGCGGGATGCTGGCGGCGGTGGAGCTGGTCACCGACAAGACGTTGAAAACGCCGCTGCCTGCCGAGATGCAACCCGCAACGCGGCTGTTTGATCGTGCATGGGAGCAGGGGCTGGTGATCCGGTCGTTTGCGCAGGGTATATTCGGCTATGCGCCGCCACTGTGCTGCACGGATGAAGAGATTGACGAGATCGTGGCGCGGACCCGCAAGGTTCTGGACATCACGCTGGACGATCCCGAAATGCGCGCCGTGCTGCGCTGATGGCGCTGCTGTTTATCTCTGACGCGGCGCGCGCGGCGGTTTGGGCAGATGCATTTGCCGAGGCCGGCGAGGACATGATTGTGGGCGAGGCGGCCGTGACCGACCCTGCGGCGATCACCCATTTGATGTGCTGGAAACCGCCACAGGATCTGCTGCGCTATCCCAACCTGCGGGTTGTTATCAGCGCGGGTGCGGGGGTGGACCAGATGCCGAAGCTGCCCGAGGGTGTGGATCTGGTGCGCGCGATTGATCCGGGGATTGAAGAGATGGTGCGCGACTGGGTGGTCATGGCCACGCTGATGCTGCACCGCGCGATGCCGGTCTATCTGGCCCAAGCGCAACAGGGGCTGTGGAAGGCACAGGCCGGGAAACATGCGAAAGACACTCGCGTCGGGATCATGGGCATGGGCCGGATTGGCACGCTGGCGGCGCAAACGCTGGGCAGCATGGGGTTCAGGATCAGCGGCTGGTCGCGTTCGGGCCGTGCGGTGGCGGGCGCTCAGGTCTTTGGAGTGCAACAGATGGATGCGTTTCTGGAGCAAAGCGACATTCTGGTGTGTCTGTTGCCGCTGACGCGTGAAACCCGTGGCATTCTGAACGCTGACCTGTTTGCCAGGCTGCCCGAGGCTGCGGCGCTGGTCCATGCAGGACGTGGTGCGCAGCTGGACATGCAGGCACTGCGCGAAGCACTGGACAGCGGCGCGCTGTCATCCGCGATGCTGGACGTGACCGACCCCGAACCGCTGCCCGCAGACCATTGGGCATGGCGTGATCCGCGCGTGATTGTCACGCCGCATGTGGCGGCTGTGACCGACCACCATGCAGGTGCAATGCACGCACTGTCGGTGATCCGAGCCACCCGTGACAACAGCCCGCTTCCCGGTCGCATTGATCAAAACAGGGGGTACTAAGCGCAAGACACCGGCACCAAGCGAAATGCCGCAGTTTTTGCGAATACAGAAGAATCTGCCGCGTGACCCTGCGAATTCGGCGTTTTGCACAGGGTGTTTCGGGGGATGCTGGCTCAATCAGAGCGCAAACCATCTGAGTCTGCGGTGTCCGACATCGCAAGGCTGCAAGCCAAAGAGAGGATTGCCACCATGGCAACGACAACCGCCCCAAAGCCTTTGACTGCGTTCAATTACGTTACTTTTGACGTTGTCGGAACCCTGATCGACTTTGAAGGGGCAATTGTGGAGGGGCTGGCGGGGATCGCGGCAAAAGAGGGCATTGAGGTGAAGGCCGAGGCGGCGCTGGCCGTGTATCGCGAGGCGCGCTATGCCCCCGATGCCGCGCGTTTTCCCGATGATCTGGGGCGGTGTTACGGTGAGCTTGCCAAGGCCTTTGGCCTGCCCGACACGCCCGAAAACCGTCGGCACATGATTGATGCGATGGGCGCGGCCAAGCCGTTTGCCGACAGTGTCGATGCGATGGCGCGGTTGCAGAAGCACTATAAGCTGATTGCGATGACCAACGCGCAACGCTGGGCCTTTGACAAATATGCTGCGAAACTGGGGCACCCGTTCTGGGCCGGTTTCACGGTGGACGACACCGGCACGGAAAAGCCGGATCCGGCCTATTTTCATGCGGTCTTTGATTTTGTCGCACAGGACGGCGGCACCAAGACCGACATTCTGCACACCGCGCAAAGCCAGTATCATGACATTGGTATTTCGCGCGAACTGGGCATGACAAACGCATGGATCCAGCGTCGCCACGCCCAAAAGGGCTATGGTGGCACCATCGCACCTGCGGCCTTTACCGAACCGGATTTTCATTTTCATGCGTTGCGCGAATTGGCCGATGCGGCTGACGCGGCCTTTGGCGCCTGAAACCACCGCCTGAACCGACACAAGGTCGGAAAGGCACCCAACAACGACAACAGGGGAAGAAAATGACAAAAACACCAACAAACTGGACCCGCCGCGATGATGCGGCGATTGAGAACATGATCCGCCGCGGGGCATCGCGACGGGAATTGCTGAAAATGCTGATGGCATCGGGCATCGCGGCCACGGCTGGTGGTTCGCTGCTGATGAACGCCGGTGCGGCGGTTGCGGCAACACCGGTTTCGGGCGGCTCGCTCAAGGCTGCGGGCTGGTCGTCGTCGACGGCTGACACGCTGGATCCGGCCAAGGCATCGTTATCCACCGATTATGTGCGCTGCTGTGCGTTCTACAACCGCCTGACCTTTTTGAACGAAGCCGGTCAGGTTGAAATGGAGCTGGCCGACAGCGTTTCTTCGGACGATGCGCAAACATGGGAAATCAAGCTGAAGTCGGGTGTGCAATTCCACGATGGCAAGACGCTGAGCGCCGAAGACGTTGTGTATTCGTTAAAGCGTCATCTGGACGAAGCTGTCGGGTCCAAGGTGAATTCGATCGCCAAGCAGATGACCGAGATTTCCAAGATGGACGACCTGACGGTCAAGATCGTGCTGAACGCGGCCAATGCCGACCTGCCGACGATCCTGTCGTTGCACCACTTCATGATTATTGCCGATGGGACCACGGATTTCACCAAGGCCAACGGCACCGGCGCATTCATCTGCGAGGTTTTTGAACCCGGCGTGCGGTCGGTTGCGGTGAAAAACACCAACTATTTCAAAGCGCAGGGCGCCTATCTGGACAGCTTTGAATTCTTTGCCATCCCCGACAACAACGCCCGCGTCAACGCGTTGCTGTCCGGTGACATCCATCTGGCGGGGGCGGTCAATCCGCGCTCGTTGCGGATGCTGGAAGGACAGGACGGTGTGAAAACTTCGGTCTCGACCGCGGGCAACTATACCAACCTGAACATCCGCCTCGACCTGGAGCCGGGCACGAAGATGGATTTCGTCGAGGGCATGAAATCGCTGATCAACCGCGAAGCGATCCAGAAATCGGTGCTGCGCGGACTGGCCGAGATTGGCAACGACCAGCCGGTGTCTTCGGCAAGCCGTTACCACAACCCGACCCTTGCAGCGCGTGCCTATGACCCGGAAAAGGCCAAGTTCCACTTTGAAAAGGCCGGTTTGCTGGGCACCGAAATCCCGATTGTGGCCTCTGATGCGGCGTCGTCGTCGGTGGACATGGCAACGCTGGTTCAACAGGCCGGTTCCGAGATTGGCATGAACCTGAAAGTCGACCGTGTGCCGAACGATGGCTATTGGTCGAACTACTGGCTGAAAGCGCCGATCCATTTCGGCAACATCAACCCGCGTCCGACACCGGACATCCTGTTTTCGTTGCTGTATGCTTCGGATGCACCGTGGAACGAAAGCCAGTACAAGTCCGAGAAGTTCGACAAGATGATGATCGAAGCTCGCGGCGCGCTGGACGAAGACAAGCGCACGTCGATCTATTGGGAAATGCAAGAGATGGTGGCAAACGAGGCCGGAACGATCATTCCTACCTATATTTCCAACGTCGATGCCGTGACCACGAAACTTGGCGGCCTCAAAGCCAACCCGCTGGGTGGCATGATGGGCTATGCTTTTGCGGAATACGTCTGGCTTGATGCCTGATCCGGCCTGATCTGGCCTGAAATCCGGGGTCGCGCGGTGATCGCGCGGCCCTGACCGGACACCCAACAGAACGAGGTGCTTTTGTGCCGCAATCGCTTTTACCCTGGATTCTTGTCGCCCAACGGCTTGGGATCGCGCTGGTGACGCTGGTCATCGTGTCATTCGCCGTGTTCTTTGCCACGGAAATGCTGCCCGGCGACGTGGCCGAGATTTTGTTGGGGCAGGCCGCAACCCCTGACGCTGTGGCCGGTCTGCGCGAAGCCATGGGGCTGAACGAACCCGCGCTCAGCCGGTTTGTCGGCTGGCTGACGGGTTTGCTGCATGGCGATTTGGGCATCTCTTACGTGAACAACATTGATGTGGCGCAGCTGATTGGCGGGCGTCTGGTGAATTCGCTGCGGCTGGCGGCGGTGACAACGCTGTTGTCAGTTCCCGTTGCGCTGAGCCTTGGGATCGGGGCTGCGATGTGGCGCGGATCACTCTTTGACCGCATTGTGACATTGGTGACGATTTCGGTGATTTCGGTTCCCGAGTTTATGGTGGCAACGCTGGCGGTGCTGATCTTTGCGGTCTGGCTTGGCTGGCTGCCGGCGCTGAGCTATGGCGCGGATGTCGATTCATTCTCTGCGATGCTGCGGGCCTATGCGATGCCGGTGATTACGCTGTCGTTTGTGATTTCCGCCCAGATGATCCGCATGACCCGCGCGGCGGTGATCGACACGATCAACACCCCCTATGTCGAAATGGCGCTGCTGAAAGGCGCATCGCGGTCGCGTATGGTGCTGGTGCATGCATTGCCCAACGCGCTGGGGCCCATTGCGAACGCGGTGGCCCTGTCGCTGAGCTATCTGGTGGGGGGCGTGATTATCGTTGAAACGATCTTTAATTATCCCGGTGTGGCCAAGCTGATGGTCGATGCGGTGTCGACCCGTGATCTGCCGCTGATCCAGTCCTGCGCCATGATCTTTTGTGTCAGCTACCTGTCCCTGATTACGCTGGCGGATATGATCGCCATCCTGTCCAATCCGAGGTTGCGCTGATGACATCTTTTGAGAATTCTGCCGAAGCCGAGATTGCCCCGCCAAAAGGCGCCAAATTCAGCTTTAACTGGGTGGGGCGGATCGGCCTTGTCGTGATCCTGTTCTGGGCGCTGGTTGCGCTGGTGGGTCCGGTGGTGGCGCCGCATCCGCCGGGCAAGATCGTGGATTGGGATTATTTTGGCCCGATGACCTCCAAATTCTGGATGGGCACCGATTATCTGGGCCGCGACATCTTTTCGCGCATCCTGATGGGCGCGCGCTATACCGTGGGGATCGCTTTGGCGGCGGTCACGCTGGCCTGTACCTTCGGCGTGCTGCTGGGAATGATCGCAGCGGTTGCGGGCGGCTGGTTCGACATGATCCTGTCGCGCCTGCTGGATGCGTTCAACGGCATTCCGTCGCTGTTGTTCGGACTGGTCGTTGTGGCCGCTGTCGGGTCGTCCATTCCGGTTCTGATCCTGACCCTGACGGCGATTTACATGCCCGGATCCTACCGGTTTGCCCGCGCGCTGGCGGTCAACATCAACACCATGGATTTTGTCACCGTTGCCCGTGCGCGCGGCGAGGCGACGCCCTATCTGATCGTGCGTGAAATTTTCCCCAATATTCTGGGTCCGGTGCTGGCCGATCTGGGCCTGCGCTTTGTGTTTATCGTGCTGGTTCTGTCGGGGCTTTCGTTTCTGGGGCTGGGTGTGCAACCGCCCTATGCAGACTGGGGCGCACTGGTGCGTGAGAACATCGAAGGACTGAGCCTGGGCGCGCCTGCGGTGATCTTTCCATCGGTCGCCATCGCGTCGCTGACGATTTCGGTCAACATGTTCATCAACAATCTGCCCACCCGAATCCGCGACAGGAGCGAATAATGCAACAGACCCCTCTTGTGAGCGTTCGGGACCTTGAAATCGGTGCCACAACGGATTCCGGCCGCAAGGTCAAGATCATCAAGGGCGTCAGCTTTGACATTGCGCCCGGGGAAATTCTGGCGCTGATCGGAGAGTCAGGCTCGGGCAAGACCACGATTGCGCTGTCGCTGATGGGGCACACCCGCACCGGCTGCGAGATTAACGGCGGTACGATCCGCATCGGTGAATCCGACATTACCGCGATGGGCAACCGCGCGCGGGCGAAGGTGCGTGGCACGCAGGTGTCTTATGTGCCGCAGTCGGCGGCGGCAGCGTTCAACCCGTCCAAGCGGATCATGGATCAGGTGATCGAGATTTCGGCCATTCACAAGCTGATGTCGCGCAGCGAGGCACAGGCCAAGGCGGTGGAACTGTTCCGCGCGCTGGCGCTGCCCGACCCCGAAGAGATCGGGCACCGCTATCCGCATCAGGTGTCTGGCGGCCAGCTTCAGCGGCTTTCGGCGGCGATGGCGTTGATCGGCAGCCCGTCGTTGGTGATCTTTGACGAACCGACCACGGCGCTGGACGTGACCACCTAGATCGAAGTGTTGCGGGCGTTCAAGTCGGTGATGAAACAGGGCGACATTTCAGGTGTTTACGTCAGCCATGATCTTGCGGTTGTGGCGCAGATTGCCGACCGTATCGTTGTGCTGCGCAATGGTGAAATTCAGGAAGAAGGCACCGCTGAACAGATTCTGATGGCACCGGCCCACCCCTATACTCAAGAGTTGTTGTCGGCGTTTGAACCGGCCCCGCGTGCGGCCGAGGCAGCGCAAGCCGAGGCTGAAACCATCACGCCGATACTTGAGGTCAGCGGTTTGTGCGCGGGTTACGGGCGCATGCGCAACGGAGAGCCGACCGCAAAAATTCTCGAGGATGTGTCGTTCCGTCTGGAGCCCGGGCGCAATCTGGGCGTGATCGGTGAATCGGGTTCGGGCAAGTCGACGCTGGCGCGGGCGGTGGCGGGTATTTTGCCACCCTTTGCCGGACAGGTCATGCTGAACGGCACTGCCTTGCAAGGAGACCTGAAAAGCCGCTCGAAAGAGCAGTTGCGCCGTATGCAGATCGTGTTTCAGCTGGCCGACACCGCCCTGAACCCCGGCCATTCCATTGGCGCGATTATCGGACGCCCCCTGACCTTTTATCGCGGTCTACGGGGCAAGGCACGCGAGGCGCGGGTGATTGAATTGCTGGATATGGTGCACCTGCCTGCAAACATGCGTCACCGGTTGCCCAGCGAATTGTCGGGCGGCCAGAAACAGCGGGTCAATCTGGCCCGCGCGCTGGCGGCCGAACCCGAACTGATCCTGTGTGACGAGATTACCTCGGCGCTGGATACGGTTGTGGCGGCGGCGATCCTTGAGCTGCTCAAGGAATTGCAGCGCGAACTGAACCTGAGCTACATGTTCATCAGCCACGACCTGTCAACCGTCGAGGCGATTTGCGATGATGTTCTGGTGATGCTGAAAGGCAAGGTGGTCGAAGCGCTGCCCGCTGCCGACATGTCGGCGCAGGCCACCCATCCGTATTCGCGGTTGTTGATTTCGTCGATACCGCAGCTGGATACGGGCTGGTTGTCGGCGCTGGAACAGGACCCTGAACTGGTCGCGCAGTTTGCCGACCGTTAGGCTCTGGACCCATTAATCTTACATGCTCAGTTTGACAGATTTTTTCGCAGACTAGGAGCATCTGCGCAAGAATAGTGGTTCTATTTCAAGCAGATGTGACGAAGGCTGCGGGAAAATCCGTCAAACCCGTCACGCCGAAGGCGTGCCAATATTATTAAGCGCTCCTACGGAGCGACGGGCGGCGATTTCACTTCATCTCAAGGGTTTGGGTCGCTTGCAAATAGAACCACTATTGGCTGTGCGCCCCAAACCCTTGCAATTTCGTGAAATAGCCGCTGAGTATGTAAGATTAATGGGTCCAGAGCCTGGCGCATTTCAGACCTGATCTTCGAACAGGTGGGTCAGGGGAATCTGGGTCTTGGCAAAGGGTGTTTTCATCACGACAAAGCTGAAATATTTGTCGATACCGATGTTGCGGTCGATCAGGGCCTCGATGATGTTCTGATAGTCGGCAATCGACGAGGTCACGAATTTCGCAAGATAGTCGTAGCCGCCCGAAACCAGGTAACATTCCACACAGCAATCCAGCTTTTCCAGCGCTTCCTGAAAGCGGGCAAAGTCGATCTGGCGGTGGTTGGTCAGGGTGAATTCCGTAAAGACAACAAGGGTTTCGCCCAGCATCGCCACGTCGATCTGGGCTGCGTAGCCGGTGATATACCCCGACTTTTGCAGCTTTTTCACCCGCATCAGACAGGGCGAGGGCGACAGGTGCACCCGCTCGGCCAGTTCGGCGTTTGTGATGCGCCCGTTGCCCTGTAGTTCGGTGAGAATCTTCAGGTCGATCCGGTCCAGCTTGTGGCGAAGAGTCATGTTCAGTCCTTCTCGATCTTTAGACCTTATAGCGTGTGTGAAATGCCAGCAAACTGTTCAGGTCAACTGCTTTCGACAGGATATGCCGTTGTCAGGCGGCTATCCGGCATAAGCGGCTGGGCGACCTGGTTTAGGCTCGGACAAAAGTGCGGAGAATACAATGCCTGCCCCCTTGATGAAATTGACGACGAATGACGAAATTCCCGATGCCGCAGATTGCGTGGTGATCGGTGCCGGGATTGTGGGGGTAAGTGCGGCCTATTGGTTGGCACGGTCCGGCCTGAAGGTGGTCTTGCTGGAAAAGGGCCGTGTGGGCGGCGAACAGTCCAGCAGGAACTGGGGCTGGTGCCGTCAGCAAAACCGCGACGCGCGTGAACTTCCGTTGTCGACGCGCAGTCTGGCCCTGTGGGAGGATATGGCCAGGGACATCGGGGCCGACCTGGGCTTTCGCCGCTGTGGATTGCTGTATCTGTCCAATAACGCCGCCGAGATCGACGGTTGGGCCACATGGGGCCGGTTTGCGCGGGGCGAAGGGGTCGATACCCGCATGCTCAGCGCCGCAGAGGCCACCGAAAGGGGGGCTGCCACCGGGCAAAGCTGGGCCGGGGGCGTCTGGTCGCCCAGCGATGGCATTGCCGATCCCGCCAGCGCCGCACCGTTGATTGCGCGCGGTGTGATGCAGCATGGCGGTGTCGTGCTGCAAGGCTGTGCCGCACGCGGTATCGAAACCGAAGCCGGGGCCGTTTCTGCGGTTGTGACCGAACGCGGCGTTATCCGCACGTCGCAGGTGGTGATGGCGGGCGGCGCATGGGCGGGCAGCTTTTTGCACCAGTCCGGCATTTTCTTTCCGCAGGCGTCGGTGCGCAGTTCGATCCTGTCCGTGGCGCCGGGAGCCGAAGGGCTGCCGCCCGCGCTGCACACGGCTGCGGTGTCGCTGACACGGCGCGGCGACGGCGGGCACACGCTGGCGATATCGGGGAAGGGAAACGTTGATCTGACCCCCCGCATGATCCGCAAAGCCAAACATTTCCTGCCGATGTTCGCCAAACGCTGGCGGTCGCTGGTGCCGGGCGGGTTGCAGGCCTGGCAAGCGGGGTTTGAAACCATGGCGATCTGGGATCTTGATCGCGAAACCCCGATGGAGCGGGTGCGCATCCTTGATCCGCGCCCCTCGGTTGCGACTGTGAACAAGACGCTGGCCAACGCGCGGCAGCTGCTGCCCGCGCTTGCAGATGTGCCGGTTCAGGCCAGCTGGGCGGGCTATATCGACAGCACACCCGATGGCGTGCCGGTGATCGACAACGACATTGGCATTGCCGGTCTGACGCTGGCTGCCGGCCTGTCGGGCCACGGGTTTGGCATCGGGCCGGGGGTGGGGCATCTGGTGGCCGATCTGGTGCTGGGCCGTGCGCCCATCACCGAAACGGCGCAATACCGGCTGGACCGTTTCAACCAATCCCAATGGGGCAGCGTGTCGAAGTTCTGAGCGTGTCATACCGCAAACCGTCGGATGTCAAAGGGTGCAAGCGGGGTGTCGCAGATGCCGGTTGCAATCAGCTCGGCCATTGCGTCGCCCACGCCGGGGCCAAGCTGGAAGCCGTGTCCGCTGAACCCGAATGCGTGAAACAGTCCCGGCGTGGTGCCCGACGCGCCCATTACCGGCAGATTATCGGCCAGATAGCCTTCGCAGCCCGACCATTGCCGGATCACCGCGACGTTGCGCAGGGCGGGCAGAATGCGGATCAGGCCCAGCAGTTGCTGCGCCAGCGAGGCGGGATTCACCGTGGCGTGGCCGGGGTCGGGGTTGACCGGCGTGCGGGTCACACCGCCGCCGAAAACTATATTGCCGCGTTCGACCTGCCGCAGATAGACTCCATGGCCCTGCGACCATTCCCCCAGCACCGGTTTGATGCTGTAGGGCAGGGGTTCTGTCACACCCATCTGGGGGCCGTGGGTTGTCAGCGGCACGTCTTCGCCAAAGCGCGCGGCGATGTCCTTGCCCCATGCGCCGGCGCAGTTCAGCAATATCGGGCTTTGCAGCCGACCACGGCTGGTGTCTACCGCAAAACCCGCGTCGCTGTGTGTGATGCTGCGAATCTGGGTATTGGGCCGTATTTCAACCCCCATGCGCGCGGCGGCCTGGGCAAAAGCCGGGGCAACAAGGCGGGGGTTGGCAGAGCCGTCATCGGGCGAAAACGACGCGCCAATGGCGTCGGGCCCAAGACCCGGAAAACGGCGGCGCAGGTCTGTGGCGTCCAGCTCCTCGATTTCCAGACCCCAAGGCCGCGCGTCCTGTGCAAACCGGCGCATGTCGGCCCGGCTTTCGGGGTCAAAGATCAGACGCAGATGGCCGGTGGCGCGAAACTCTACATCCTGTCCCAGCAGCTTTTCGGCGTCATTCCAAAGCCCCAGCGCACGGTGCGCCAGTGGCAGCTGCGGCAAATAGCGTCCGGTGCGACGAATGTTGCCAAAGGAGGCCACGGTGGCCCCCGCGCCAATCGGGCCGGTGTCGACCAGCGTGACCGATTTGCCCCGATGCGCAAGGAAATAGGCGGCACTTGTGCCCATCAGCCCGCCACCAAGTACAATCACATCCACAGCCAACCCCTGTCCCGATCCTTTGGTTATCGTTATAAGACAGGGCAGGACAGGCCTGCGTCAAAGACGCAAAGTGGTGTATATCATAAGCCGGACCTATGGGGGCAGCATGCGCGCGCGACAGCTTGAAGTTTTTACCGCGGTGATGCGGGCGGGTACCGTGACAGAAGCGGCGCGGCAGCTGAATATCTCACAGCCCGCGCTGAGCCAGATTTTGATGCATTGCGAGGATGAGCTGGGCTTTGCCTTGTTTGACCGCGAAAAGGGCCGGTTGCGGCCCACCGCCGAGGCGCTGGAGTTATACCCCGAAGCCGAGCGACTGTTTGGCGGGTTGGAAGGGTTGCGCCGCAAAACCCAGGATTTGCGGTTGGGGCGCGCCGGTCTGGTGCGGGTCGGGGCGTCGGCCCCGCCGGCGATGTCTTTGCTGCCGCTGATCCTTGCGCAGTATCGCGCGTTGCATCCCGATATTTTGCTGCGCTCGAATGTGGCGCCGATTTCATCACTGGTCACGATGTTGCGCGCCGGAGATTCGGCGCTGGCGCTTGCGTTGGATGACCATCTGCCGCCGGACATCGCGGTTGAACGGTTGGGTGCCACGTCGTTCTGCTGCCTGCTGCCGCAGGCGCATCCCCTGGCAGAACGGGACGAGGTGAGTTTCGCCGATCTGGAAGCTGAAACCATTATTTCCTACCGCAGTTCAACCCGCCCGCATGATGAACTGGACAAGGCCGCACGCCGCGCGGGGCAGCGGTTTGCGCCACAGCTTGAGATTGACGTGTCGATCACCGCTGTGGGGTTTGTGCAGGCCGGTCTGGGCGTGGCAGTTGTGGATTCGCTGCTGCCCTGGGGGCAGTTCGATCATGTGGTCACCCGCCCGCTTAGCCATGCGCCCGATCTGCCCCTGTCACTGCTGACACTGCGGGGCAAGGGGCTGTCGCGCGCGGAAGAGATCATGCGCGACCAGATCCGCGCGGTCTGTGCGGACCGGCTTTCCGCCAGCCCATAAGTCTGCCTTATGCATGCACTCTGCATGCGTCTTGGACCGGTTTGCCGCTTTCTGCTCAGCTAGGGGCAACGCAGACCTGTACCTGAAAGGACAACATCATGGATGGCAGCACGCCCTTAAAAGCGGATTGGAAGATTGGTGTCGATATTGGCGGCACTTTCATGGATTTCTGTGCGCTTGAGGCTGTTTCGGGGCGTGTCGCCTCGCTCAAGGTGCTGACCACGCCGGACGATCCGGGGGCCGAATTGCTGACCGGATTGACCCTTTTGGCCGAGCGCGAGGGGATGGACCCCACAGCTGTCAGCCGGTTTGTGCATGGCACCACGGTGGGGATCAACACCATCCTGCAACGCAAGGGGGCCAAGCTGGCGCTGGTCACCAACGCCGGTTTCGAGGATGTGATCGAACTGGCGCGGCTGCGGATGCCCGATATGTATTCGCTGTTTTGCAACCGCGCCGAGCCTTTAATTGCCCGCGATATGGTGTTTGGCGTCAACGCCCGGATGCGTGCCAACGGCAGCGTTTCGGCAGACGCGGACAAGGAGGCCGTGGCGGCGGCGGCCAAAGCGGCCAAAGCTGCCGGAGCCGAGGGCGTTATCGTCGCCCTGCTGCACAGCTGGCGCGACGGCACACAGGAAACCGAGGTGAAGGCGCTGATCGAAGCTGCTGCGCCTGACCTGTTCGTCTTTACCTCCAGCGAGGTCTGGCCGGTGATCCGCGAATACGAACGCAGCTCGACCGCGATCCTGAACGGCTATGTGCATCCGCGGGTGTCGGGATATCTGAGTGCGCTGGAGGACCGGCTTGCCGGACAGGGCGTGCCGGCACGGGCGATGCTGACCAAATCCAACGGCGGGCTGATGAGCGCGGGCGAAGGGCGTCGGGACTGTGTGTCGATGTTGCTGTCAGGCACTGCATCGGGTGTGATTGGGGCCGCATGGCTGGCGCGTCAGGCGGGCGAGGCACGGGTGCTGACGCTGGACATCGGCGGCACCTCTGCCGATTTTGCGCTGATCGTGGACGGCGAGGTGCAATATGGCAGCGATGAGCTGATCGGGCCGTTTCCGCTGCATATTCCCTCTGTTTCGGTCAGCTCGATCGGGATCGGCGGCGGGTCGATTGCAACAGTGGATGATCGCGGCGTGTTGCGGGTGGGCCCCGAATCTGCGGGATCAGCCCCCGGACCGGCCTGCTATGGGCGCGGCGGAGAAGCCGCGACAGTGACCGATGCGCTGGCCGTATGCGGCTGGCTTGGACATTCGGAAATGGCCTATGGCCAGCTGAACATGGACGTTGATCTGGCGCGCAAGGCAATCGGGCGGCTGGCTGAACAGCTGGGCCGCAGCAACGAGGAAACCGCGCAGGCCATTCTGGACATTGCGATTTCGGAAATGTTCGTCGAGGTGGAAAAACTCTCGTCGCGGGCCGGTGTCGATCTGCGTGACTTTGCGCTGATGCCCTTTGGCGGTGGCGGTCCGATGCTGGGTGCGTTTCTGGCCCGTGAACTGGGTATGAAACGGGTGATCGCGCCGCGCAGGCCGGGGGTCGTGTCGGCGCTTGGCGGGCTGGTGGCCGATTTGCGTGGTGATTTTATCCGCACGGTTTTTGCCCCGCTGGACGATGCTGCAATGCCGGTGCTGCGGGCTGAATTCGACGCGCTGAGCGCCGAGGGTCATGCATGGCTGCAAGCACAGGGCCATGACGGCGCAGCCGAGCTGCGGTTGTCTGCGGACATGCGTTATGCCGGACAAAGCTATGAAATCGAAGTTGCACTTGAGACAGATTGCTTTGATGCGCCTGATCGTATGGCACAGGCCTTTCATGACACCCATCGCAGGATCTATGATTTCGACGACCCCGACGGGCAGATCGAGGTGGTGAACCTGCGACTGTCCGCTTTGGGGGCGGGGCCGAAACCCGAGTTTCCCGATGCCGAAACCGGCGGTGCAGCGGCGACACCGCAGCGCCATGTTCCGGTCTGGCTGGAAGACTGGCAAAACGTGCCGCTGTATGATCGCAACCAGCTTGCTGCGGGGGCGGTGTTCGACGGCCCTGCCATCGTGGCGCAGGAAGACACCACCTTTGCAATTCCTTCGGGTGCGCAGGCGCGCACGGACCAGCATCTGAACATTCACCTGAATCTCGTGGAGCCCACCGATGTTTGATAAAATGACCCTTCAGGTGCTGGCCAACCACGCCCGCGCCGCGGCTGAAAATATGGCCCTGACCCTGCACCGCACGGCCCATTCGGCTTTTGTCAAGGAAACGCAGGACTTTACCGTCATGTTGATGGACCGGGCGGGCGATACCTTTGGCGTGCCGATGGAGCTGGGTGCCACCTGGTATCCGGGTCTGACCTACGGGCGCGCGATCGACATGGTCGATGACTATCGCCCCGGCGATGTGGCCTTTACCAACGATCCGTACTCCGGCCATGTCGCGACCCATGCGCCCGACACGCATCTGTGGCGGCCTGTCTTTGTCGAGGATGAGATCATCGCCTGGACCGGCGGCCATATCCACAACACCGATATGGGCGGCGCGGTGCCCGCGTCCCTGTCGCGGTCGCTGACCGAAATCCATCAGGAAGGCATCCGCTTTCCGCCGATGAAGCTGGTGAACGAGGGCGTTTTCGATCAGCAGATCCTGCGGATCATGGAAACCAACGTGCGCAAACCTGCGCTGAACATCGGCGACATCAAGGCGCTGGTCGGCGCACTGGCCACGGGCGAGCGCAAAGTGCAGGCGATGGCGGCACGCTTTGGCAAGGCCGGATTTGTGCAGGGCGTTGCGGCGCTGATGGATCAGGCCGAGGCGCAGGCACGGGATATCCTGTCAGCGATCCCGGACGGTGAATATGTGTTTGCCGATTATGCGGATGAAGACAGCGATCACGCCAATCCCTGCCGGTTGAAGCTGACCCTGCGCATCAACGGCGACAGCGCGGTGCTGGATTTTACCGGTTCGGATCCGCAGCTTGGATCGTCGCTGAACGTCCCGTCAGGGGGCGATCCGCGCCACACGATCCTGTTGGTGGGGGTCTATTATGTGCTGTACACGCTGAATCCGCGTATTCTGCTGAACACCGGCCTGACGCGGCCCTTTACCTGCATCGCGCCGCAAGGCACGGTTCTGAACCCGGTTGAACCGGCAGCGGTCGGGATGCGGTCGCTGACCTGTGCGCGGTTGCGGTCGGTGATCTTTGGCGCATTCTCGCAGGCCATTCCCGACCGGATGCCGGCGGCGCCTGCGGGCAACAACTGTATCGTCAACGTCATGACCCGTGACGAGCGCACGCAGAAAACCGTGATTGCCGCGATCAACCCGGTGGTGGGCGGTGGCGGCGGCATGCCGCACCGCGATGGCACCAACGGATCGGGGGCGGATGCGGCCTATCTCAAGAACACGCCGATCGAGATCACCGAGACCGAAGTGCCGGTGGAATTCGTGAAATACGGGCTGGCGCGCGACAGTGGCGGGGCCGGATACTGGCGCGGCGGTCTGGCGACCGAGATGGCGTTCAGGGTCTTTGCCCCCGACACGCGCATCACCGCGCGCAACCGCGACCGGTCGTTCTTTCGCCCGTGGGGCGTGCTGGGCGGCCATGCGGGCGGGCTGGCCGATATGGTCATCAACCCCGACAGCAACGCCGAACGTCCCCTGGGTGCCAGGGACACCGCGATATTGCAACCTGGCGATGTGATCGAGATCCGCTCGGCCGGGGGTGGCGGGCGCGGCGATCCCCTGCAGCGGGCGGCGTGGCGCGTGGCGCAGGATGTGGCGCGGGGCTATGTTTCGGCATCTGTGGCACAGGCTGAATACGGGGTCGTGTTGGACAAGGGTGCAGTTGACGAGGCGGCGACCGAGGCGCTGCGCGCTACGATGCCGACACATGCGGCGCATTTCCACTATGGTCCCGAACGCGATGGCTACGAAGCGCAGTGGAACGCGGCGGCCTATGACCGGTTGACGGATATTCTGGCGGCATTGCCGATCCACTGGCGCTTTTTTGCCAAGACCGAAATCTTTCGCCGGATGGCAGGGCGCAGCGGGGCCGAGGGTGTGGATACCGCATTTGCCGAAACCTGCGCGCGGTTTGCCGACCTGCCACAGCTGCCAGCCTCGGCAGAGGCCGCAGAATGAGCGGGCAGATCGTCCGGCTGGCCGAAACTGGGCGCGCGCCGGTGTCGTTTCATCTGGACGGTCTGCCCTTTGACGCTTTGGAAGGGGACACGGTGCTGACGGCAATCCTGATGGTGCGCAAAAGCCTGCGCAGGTCAGAGTTCGGGGCCGAAAACCGCGCGGGGTTCTGTCTGATGGGCGCCTGTCAGGACTGTTGGGTCTGGCAGGAAACCGGCCCCCGCCTGCGTGCCTGTTCCACGCCGCTGGCGGCGGGGATGCGCCTGCTGAGCGACGCGCCTGATGAATGGCATCTGCTATGACGCGGGTGCTGATCGTGGGGGCGGGGCCTGCGGGCATCCGCGCGGCGCAAGTGCTGGTTGCGGCGGGTTTGCATCCTGTTGTGGTTGACGAAGGCGCGCGCGCCGGCGGGCAGATTTATCGCCGCCCGCCCGAGAATTTCCAGCGCTCCTCCAAGGTGTTGTATGGATCAGAGGCGGCAAAGGCCGATGCGCTGCACCAATGTTTTGAACAGATGCTGGGGCTGGGGCAGCTTGGTTATCACATGCGCGCGTCGGTGCTTGGGCTGGGGGCAGGTCAGGCGCAGGTTTTACAGGCCGACAGGGTACATACCATCGCCTATGACAGGGTCATTCTGGCCACCGGCGCCACCGACCGTCTGGCACCGGTTCCGGGCTGGCAAAGCGCGGGGGTCTACAGTTTGGGCGCCACGCAGATTGCGCTCAAGGCGCAGGGCGTTGCATTGGGGCGGCGCATGGTGCTGGCCGGGTCCGGTCCGCTACTGACACTGGTGGCGGCACAGCTTTTGAAAGCGGGCGCGCGGGTTGCGGCGGTGCTGGACACGTCGACACTGCGCACACAGGCGCGCGGGTTTGCCGGCATGGCGCTGGCACGCCCCGGCGTGGCGCTGCGGGGGCTGTCGTTGCGCGCGCAGCTTGGGCGGCGGTATCATGCAGGCGTTCAGCTGGACCGGATCGAGACAGACGCCACAGGACCGGTTGCCATGCATTGGCGCGATGCAAAGGGGCGTGCGCGGGTCAGCGCCTGTGACATGGTCGGCATGGGCTGGCACCTGCGGGCCGAAACACATCTGGCCGATCTGGCAGGCGTGACCTTTGACTGGGACAAGACCAGCGCGCAATGGCTGCCCCGGACCGATGCGTTCGGGCGCGGCGGGGATGGCGTGTATCTGGCCGGTGACGGGCTGCGCATTCTTGGCGCTGACGGGGCCGAACTGGCGGGCAGGCTGGCGGCAACGGCCTGTCTGATCGACGCGGGGCTGCCTGCGCCCGATGCCCGCGCCACGCTAAAGGCCATTGGCCGCATGGAGCGGTTTGCAACGGCCATGCAGCGCGGTTTTCCCTGGCCCGCGCAAATGGTGCGCGCCTTGCCTGATGAGACAGTGCTGTGTCGCTGCGAAAGCATCAGCGCAGGCGACTTGCGCGCAACGCTGGCGCTTTCGGGGCCGGAAGCGAACCGCGCCAAATCGTTGGGACGGGTTGGCATGGGGCGCTGTCAGGGCCGGTATTGCCAGCTTGCCGGCGCCGAGGTGATAGCCGCGCAGGCCGGGCTGCACCCCGCGCAGGTGGGCCGTTTGCGTGGCCAGCCGCCCGTGCGCCCTGCGCCGGTCGACGCATATATTGCCTCAGAGCCTGAAAATGCGGCACAATCTTCTGCCTGAAAGCTGGGGACATGCAGCGAAATATGCTGCGGACAGGCGCCTTTCGGCAGCTTTCGCCGCGGTAAATACGCAATCTTTCAGGCAGAATTCTATAATAAGGTGACACATGATCTTTGCCGTTGAACCCGACCGCATCGCTTTGCCCAACAGCCATTTTATCGGCGGCGAGCATGTCGCCGGCGACGGACAGATTGCGGTTCTGTCGCCTTCGACGGGTCAGGTACTGGGCGAGATCCCCATTGCTGACGCCGCGACCGTAGACCGTGCGGTAAAGGCTGCGCGTGCTGCGCTGGCCGCGTCAAACTGGGGCGGTATTGCCCCGCGCGAGCGGTTGCGGGCGCTGTGTGCATGGGCCGATCTGATCGAAGCCGAGGCCGAAACGCTGGCCATGCTTGAAGCGGTGTGCTCGTCGCGCCCCTACTGGCAGGTGCATGAAGGCGACATACGCATCACCGCCGAACAGATCCGTTTTTTTGCAGAGTTCGCGGACAAGGAAGGCGGTGCGCTGGCCCCCGTAGCGGACAGCAGTTTCGGCTATATCTCGGATGAACCTTACGGTGTGGTCGGGGCCATCACCCCGTGGAATTTCCCGATTTCCATGGCGGGCTGGAAGCTGGGGCCGGCACTGGCGGCGGGCAATGCGGTGGTGATCAAACCATCGGAAATGACGCCTTATTCGACCCTGTATATGGCCGAACTGTCGGTGCGCGCCGGGCTTCCGGCGGGGCTGATCAACGTGGTTCTGGGCGACGGACCCGTCACGGGTGCCGCGATCACCGGACATGCGGGGATTGACAAGGTGTCGTTCACCGGATCGACGCGCGCGGGGGCTGCGATCATGGAAAACATCGCGCGCACGGGTATCAAGCCGATGACGCTTGAGCTGGGGGGCAAGAGCCCGGTGATCGTCTGCGCCGATGCCGATCTGGATCTGGCGGCAGACTGTATTGATCGCGGGATTACCTCGAATGCCGGTCAGGTTTGCGTGGCAGGCTCGCGTCTGATCGTGGCGCGCGCCATCGCCGACGCGCTGGCGGAAAAGGTCAGGGAACGCTTTGGCCGCCACCGTCCGGCGCACACCCTTGCGGTCACGGCGGGCTATTCCCCGATCATTTCCGAAAAGCAGTTGGAGCGGATCGACAGCATTGTCAGGGCTGCGGTGCATCAGGGCGGCGAGGTGCTGTGCGGCGGTGCGCGTTTTGACCACGAAGGCAGTTATTATCAGCCGACGCTGGTGGCCGGCGTGACCGACACCAGCCCCGCCCTGCGCGAAGAGATTTTTGGACCGGTAGCTACCTTTCAAACTTTCGATACCGATGACGAAGCCATGGCTCTTGCCGGCCATCCGACCTATGGGTTGTGCGCGGGCCTGTTTACCCGCGACCTCAGCCGCGCCCTGCGTCTGACCCGCCGGATCGAGGCGGGGACCGTTTGGGTGAACCGCTATGGCCGCTCGACCGATCACATCCTGCCCACGGGCGGGTGGAAATCCAGCGGTTTGGGCAAGGATCTGGGCCGCGAGGCCTATGCCGCCAACCGCCGAACAAAATCGGTTCTGATCGACCTGTGAAGACCAAGGAAACGGATATGACCACATATAATCTTGCTTTGATCCCCGGTGATGGCATTGGCGTTGATGTCACCGACGCCGCCATGGAGGTGATGAATGCCGCCGCCCGGCGCTTTGGCTTTGCATTGGAAACGCAGACATTCCCGTGGTCTTGCGAATTCTACGCCAGAACGGGTGCGATGATGCCGGATGATGGCATTGAAACGCTGCGCGGCTTTGATGCGATTTTTCTGGGGGCGGTGGGCTGGCCCGAAACGGTGCCCGATGCGGTGTCGCTGCATGGTCTGTTGCTGCCGATCCGCAAGGCGTTCGACCAATATGCCAACATCCGGCCCCACAGGTTGCTGGCCGGTGTCGAAGGACCGCTGAAGGCGGAAGGTTTCGACATCCTGTGTATCCGCGAAAACACCGAAGGTGAATATTCCGGTGCCGGCGGGCGTGTGCATCAGGGCCGCGACAACGAAGTGGCGGTCGAGACGTCAATTTTCACCCGCCAAGGTGTCGAACGTATCCTGCGCTATGGGTTCGAACAGGCACAGGCGCGGCGCAAGCATCTGACGTCGGTCACCAAGTCGAACGCACAGAAATATTCGATGGTGTTCTGGGACGAGGTCACGCGCGAACTGGCCGCTGAATACCCCGAGGTGACGGTCAGCCACATGCATATCGACGCCATGGCGGCCAAGATGGTGATGAACCCGCAGGATCTGGACGTGGTTGTCGCCTCGAACCTGTTTGGCGACATCCTGACCGATCTGGGTGCTGCCATTCAGGGGGGGCTGGGCTTTGCCGCTTCGGCCAATATCTGTCCCGACCGCAGCGCGCCGTCGATGTTTGAACCGGTGCACGGGTCGGCACCGGATATTGCGGGCAAGAACATTGCCAACCCGATTGCCGCGATCTGGTCGGGGGCGCAGATGCTGGAGCATCTGGGCGAGGGCGAAGCCGCTGCCGCTGTGCTGGAGGCTATCGAAACGGCGACCGCACAGGGGATTGGCACCCGTCCCGGTCAGAACTCTACCGATGAGATTACGGCAGCTGTTGTTGCTGCACTTGGGGGCACAGCATGACCATTCACACCACACCATCCACCGATCTGCGCGCGCGTCTGGCCGATCCCGACCTGCTGCGCGAGGCGGCGCTGATTGACGGCATCTGGATTGCCCGCGCCGATATGCCGGTGATTGATCCTGCCACAGGCAGCGCAATTGGCCATATGCCCGACTGCACGGCGGATGAAACCACCGCCGCCATCGACGCCGCCGAGGTGGCAATGAAAGGCTGGAAGACACGCACCAATATCGAACGTGCCGATATTCTGATGCGCTGGTATCAGCTGATGCTGGACCACGCCGACGACCTTGCGATGATCCTGACCGCCGAGCAGGGCAAGCCGCTGGACGAGGCGCGTGGCGAAATCGTCTATGGCGCGTCCTTTGTGCGCTGGTTCGCGGAAGAGGCACGGCGGATCAACGGGCATATCATCCCCTCGCCAGTGGCAGGCAAAAAGATTTTTGCAATGAAAGAGCCGGTGGGTGTCTGTGCCATCATTACGCCGTGGAACTTCCCCAATGCGATGATCACCCGCAAGGTGGCCCCCGGCCTTGCGGCGGGGTGTACGATGGTCATCAAGCCGTCGGACTTCACCCCCTATTCGGCGCTGGCGCTTGGCGTTCTGGCCGAACGGGCGGGCATTCCCAAGGGGGTGCTGAACATTCTGACAGGCCGACCCGAAGTGATTGGCGAAACGCTGACCGCCAGCCCCGTGGTACGCAAGCTGTCGTTTACCGGCTCGACCCGCGTGGGCGCGCTGCTGGCGGGGCAATGCGCGCCGACGCTCAAGAAAATGTCGCTGGAACTGGGCGGCAACGCGCCGTTCATCGTCTTTGACGATGCCGATCTGGATGCCGCTGTCGAAGGCGCGATGCTGTCGAAATTCCGCAATGGCGGTCAGACCTGTGTCTGCGCCAACCGCATTCTGGTGCAATCCAGCATTCACGATGCCTTTGTCGCCGCATTGGCGGCGCGGGTCGATGCGCTGACGGTTGGTCCCGGCACAGACAAGGGCATTGCCATTGGCCCGATGATCAACGCCAGCGCCATCACCAAAATCAACGCCCATGTGGCGGATGCGCTGGCCAAGGGCGCGGTGCGTGCCACCAAACAGCGCGATTTGCCGGCGCAATTTGCCGATCCGGTGGTGCTGTCGGGGGCGACGGTGGACATGCAGCTTGCCGAGGAGGAAACCTTTGGCCCCGTTGCGCCGGTGTTCCGGTTTGACACCGAGGCCGAGGCGCTGGCGCTGGCCAATGGCACGCCCTTTGGTCTGGCGGCCTATTTCTACACCACCGATATGGCACGCGCCTTCCGGTTCGGCGAGGCGTTGGAGGCGGGTCTGGTCGGGTTGAACACCGGTGTGGTCAGCCATGCAGAGGCCCCATTTGGCGGCGTCAAAGCCTCCGGTCTGGGGCGCGAGGGCGCGCAGGAAGGGATCGAGGAATACCTTGAGACCAAGGCGTTTCATTTCGCCGGTCTGTAAGCGGCCTGAGGGCATGCCTTGTGCGCTGTGAATGAGACGAAGCCACGCCAGTCGCGTGGCTTCGTTGTTTCAGGCGGCTTCACCCCGCAGCAGATCGGCGGCCAGTTCATTGTGACGCCGCAGGATGGCAGGGATGTCCATGCGGGTGATGCGCCCGTTTTCAACAATCAGTTTGCCGTTGATAAAGCTGTAATCGACCTTGGCAGGAGCGCAGAACACCATTGCGGCCAACGGGTCGCTGTGGGCGCCGGCAAATTCCACCTCGTTCAGGTTGAACGCGATAAAGTCAGCCGATTTGCCGACGGCAAGTGACCCGATGTCGTCGCGACCCAGCACGCTGGCACCACCGCGTGTGGCCAGTTCCAGCGCCTGACGGGCTGACAGGGCCGCAGGTCCGAAACCCACGCGCTGCAACAACATCGCCTGCCGCGCTTCTCCCAGCATATGCGCCCCGTCGTTCGAGGCGCAGCCGTCGACTCCCAGCCCAACAGTCACCCCGGCGTCGATCATCTTGCGGATCGGCGCGATGCCAGAAGCAAGGCGCATGTTTGAACAGGGGCAATGTGCCACGCCGGTGCCGGTGCGGGCGAACAGGTCGATGCCGGGCTGGTCAAGCTGCACGCAATGGGCGTGCCAAACATCCGTGCCGACCCATCCAAGGTTTTCGACATATTCGGCCGGGGTCATGCCGAATTTTTCGCGGCTGTAGGCAAGGTCGTTGGTGTTTTCTGCCAGATGCGTGTGCAGTCCGACACCGTAGGTACGGGCCAGTTCGCCCGTGTCGCGCATCAGCCCCTGACTGACCGAAAACGGCGAACAGGGGGCGGCGGCGATGCGCAGCATCGCATGGCGGTCGGCGTCGTGATAGTCTTCGATCAAACGCTGTGTGTCGGCCAGAATGTCCGGTTCGTTTTCCACCAGACTGTCGGGCGGCAACCCGCCCTTGCTTTCCCCCACGCTCATACTGCCGCGACAGGCGTGAAAGCGCATTCCAATCTCGGTTGCCGCTTCGATGCTGTCGTCCAGCCTGCACCCGTTGGGAAAAACATACAGATGGTCGCTGGAGGTGGTGCAGCCCGACAGCAGCAATTCGGTCATCGCGGTCAGGGTCGAAATGCGGATCATCTCGGGAGTCAGCCGCGCCCAGAGCGGGTACAGTGTCTTGAGCCAGCCAAACAGTTCCGCATCCTGTGCTGCGGGAACAGCCCGCGTCAGGCTTTGGTACATATGGTGATGGGTGTTGATCAGGCCCGGCAACACCACATGTCCGGCCATGTCATAGACGCTGTCGGCTGTCTCGGGCAGGTCGGCTGTGGGGCCGACCTGTTCGATGACATTGTCGCGGATGAACATCCCGCCGTCCGGTATCTCGCGGCGTGTGTCGTCAAGCGTCGCAAGAAGGTGGGCGTTTTTGATAAGCAATGTGGTCATGGTCAGCCATTTCTTGACAGTGTTGAGGTGCGGTTCATGTGGTCTGCCCGACGGCCTGGTCGCCATGATCTACCACTTCGCGCCCCGGCAGCAGCAGGTTCAGCGCCATCGAAACAACGGTGCCGGGTATCAAGCCGGATTCCAGCATTGCCTTGATTTCGACAGAGTAGTGTTCGTACAGCGAGGGCTGACCGCGCAGACCGATGGCAAAGGCAACCGACACGCCAATAATCAACATGTTGCGTTTGTTGAGGGTGACCAGTGACAGCATCCTGACTCCCGCAGCGGCAATCATGCCGAACATGATGACAACCGCGCCGCCCAGCACCGCAGCCGGAATGGTGGTAACAAAGGCGCCGACCTTGGGGAACAGCCCTGCAAACACAAGGAACCCGCCGCCGATGGCGACGACATAACGGCTGGCCACGCCGGTCAGGGCCACCAGCCCGACGTTCTGGCTGAAACTGATCTGCGGGAAGGCGTTGAAGATGGCCGCAAAGCTGCTGGCCAGCCCGTCTGCCATTACCCCGCCAGACAGTTCCTTGGATGTGGGTTCGCGGTTGGCCCCGCCAATCACCGTACCCGCAATATCACCGATGGACTCAGCGCTGGTCACAATCGACATCACCACAACGCCAAAGATTGCGGTTGGCACAAACTCAAGTCCGATCTTGAACGGATGCGGCAGAGCGGCCCAATCGGCCTCACCGACGCTGGAAAAATCGATCAGCCCCATCGGAATTGCGATCAGATACCCGACGATGATGCCAATCAGCACGCCCATTTCAGACAAGAACCCCTTGGCGAACTGGTTGATGCCCAGTGTGACGCAGAACACGACAAAGGCCAGCAACAGGTGGCGGGTCGCGCCGAAATCCTCGGCGCCAAAACCGCCGCCGACATAGGCAAAACCGGTCGGTAACAGGATCAGGCCGATCAACAGAACAAAAGTGCCGGTGACCACGGGGGGAAACAGAAACCGGACGTGACGGATAAAATAGCCGACAATTGCCATAGCTATGCCACCACAGAAACACGCGCCCAAAACGGCAGGCAGCCCGTTGTTCTGGGCAATAGGAACAAGGATCGGCAGAAACCCGAAGCTGGTGCCCATAACGATCGGAACCTTTGCCCCGACCGGCCCCAGTCCCAGCGTCTGCACAAGGGTTGCAATGCCTGCCACAAACATCGCCGCCTGCACCAGAAACACCGTTGTCGCCGCCGGCGCGTCGATGGCATAGGCGATGATCAACGGCGGGGTGACGTTGCCGACAAACATCGCCAGAACGTGCTGGATGCCCAGCGGGATCGCTTCGAACAGGGGCGGCATATAGTTGACGTCTGTCGCGTGGCTTTCGCTGTGCTCGTGCGACAGAACCTCTGAGAGTGCGTGGTTCGACATGGTACTGGTCCTCCCGACCGAATGGTGTGCTGCGCGTCGACAGTACAAAGCCGGCCGCCCCCTCCTCCGAGGGACGGCAAAGCTGCACCGGGCCGTTCCATGGTCTGGAAAGCCCTGTCATCGCGTTGGAACAATCTGACGAACAGATCGGTGCGCACAGGCTTGAGCAATGCGCGCCAGCACGCAACGCCTAAGTGGCCGTTTATTTTCAAGCTGATTTAGTTGCTGTTACAAAAATTATGGAATTGACGGCCCTCGGGGTCGAAGCCGTGGCCGTGCACACGGCAGATGATGCCGCTTCATTGCACATCAGACATGCCGACATGGTGCGTGTGGTGTAGGGGGCGGGTGACCGTGAGACAGCAATCGCGCAGGCGCAGCCGGATGTCCAAGGGCATGGTGGCGCACATCTGAGGCGCGCCACTGCTTTTGAGACAGGTATTAACCGAGCGGCGGGAAACCGAACAGGGTTTCTGGGGTGGATACCAGAACCTTGGCGCGATCCGCCTCTGGCACCCAGCCCAGAACCACGTCCAGAAGCGCCCCGTCATCGGGGTATTCTGTGGTGGTCCTGGCCAGATTGTGCGGCCAGTTCGTTCCCCAGATCAACCGATCTGGCGCGTGGTTGGCGACGGCGCGTGTCATCGCGGCGATGTCAGTAAAATCGGGCGCGCCGACTTTGGAGCTTTCGTAGCAACCGGCCAGTTTGTACCAACAGCGTCCGCCGTCGATCAGACGTTTGATACAGGCCATTTCGGGGCCATCCGGTGTGGCGCCGCGAAAGAATTTGCCGTGATGGTCCAGAGTCCACCGGCTTTTCAGCGCGGCCAACCGGCTTTCGTGTTCCAGAATGTCCGAACCGTTAAACTGCACGGCCAGCATCCAGCCGTGGGCGGCGGCCATGGCGTCGACTGCCTCAAGTGAGTCCAGCCCGACCGCGCCGCCGGGCAAATCCATGATCCGCGCGCCAACGATGCCTGCGTCAGACAGGGCGCGCATTTCGGCGTCAGCGGTTTGCGCATCAATCACCGCAACACCGCGCGCCATGTCGCCCAGCTGTGACACACAGGCGATCAGGTTGGCATTGTCGCGCTGTTGCGCATTGCCTTGGGTGATGACCACGCGGTCGATGCCCAGCCAGTTGGCCATCGCCAGATACATGTCCGGCGTCGGCAAAGGGTCAACAGGGTTCGCCGGTCCACCCGGCAGCGCCGGAAAGCCGGGCAGATACATGTGGCTTTGCGTGTCTATGGCACCTTTAGGCAAGGCTATTGCAGGTTTTTCGCCCGACAGTTTGCGATCAATCATGTGTCGTCTCCTGCGGCAAACTCGGTCAGGGCGGCGCGGTTGATCTCGATCCCCAGACCAGGGCCGTCGGGAATGGTGACGATGCCGTTGCTGTGTTCGATCGGGGCGGTAATCACCGCCTGGCGGAACGGGTTTTCGGTGCGGTCAAACTCAAGGATCGGCTCGATCGGGTTCAGACGCACCGGATTTGGCACCATTGCCGCCATGAATTGCAACGACGCGGCAATTTGCACCGCTGTGCCCCAGACATGCGGCACGACGCGAATGTTGTGCAAGGCTGCCAGATCGGCAATGCGCTTCATCTCGGTAAAGCCGCCGCAGCCACACAGGTCGGGTTGCAGGATATCGACACAACGCGTTTCCACGGGTTCGCGCATGCCCCAGCGGCTGTGCCACGTTTCGCCGCCCGCGACCGGGATCGGCTGCATTTTGCGCAGCTCGCGATAGGCAGACAGGTGTTCGGGGGTGACCGGCTCTTCGAACCAGTCGATATCACAGGCGGCAGCGGCGCGGCCCACCTTGATGGCTTCGACTGTGTCGTAGCCGTGGTTGCCGTCGATCATCAGCCGCATGTCGCCGCCCATCGCGTCGCGCACGGCACGGATCACGGCCAGATCTTCCTGGAACCCAAAGCCGATCTTGATTTTCATCGCGTGAAAACCCGCAGCGCGGTGGCGCGCGGCCTCTTCGGCGTTGTCTGTCACACGATCCACACCGTCGCGCTTGAACCCGCCAGTGGCATAGGCCCTGACCGTGTCGCGAAACCGCCCGCCCAGCAGGGTCGAGACCGGCACGCCGAAATGCTTGCCCTTGATATCCCACAGGGCAACGTCGATGCCGGACAATGCCGTTACCGCCAGTCCGCGCTGCCCCTGATCGCGCAACGCGTTGTACAGTACGGCCCAGATCTTTTCGGTTTCCAGCGGGTCCATCCCCACCAGCCAGTTTGCATAGGTTTCAACCACCGCGCGGTTGGCGCGTGCAGGCCCCAGACATTCGCCCCAGCCTGTCGTGCCATCTTCGCAGATGACCTCGACCAGCAGATGCTGGCGCCGGTCAAAGCGCATCGACGCGCTTTCAAAGGCGGTCTCAAGGCGATGTTCCAGCAGGTGGGTGCGAACGGCTGTAATCTTCATCGTTTGTGGGTTCCGATCAGGCGTTCCATCATGGCCATTTCGTCCGCGGTCAGGTCAGTCAGCGGCGAACGCACCGGCCCCGTATCGAAGCCTTGCAGGCGCACGCCGGCCTTGATGGCGGAAACGGCGTAACCCTTGCTGCGGTTGCGGATTTCCATGAAGGGATAGAAGAAATCGTTCAGGATCGCCGTGCAGCGGTCTCGGTTGCCGGCCCGAAGAGCGTCGTAGAATTCAATCGCAAGACCGGGGACAAAGTTGAAGACAGCCGACGAATAGGTGGTGAAACCTGCGCCCAGATAGGCCTCTGCGAACAGTTCGGCGGTGGGCATGCCACCCAGGTACATCAACCGGTCGCCCATCTTGGCGGTGACCTGACGCACCAGCCCGATGTCGCCCGACCCGTCCTTGAACCCGATCAGGTTGGGGCATTCGTCGCACAGCCGCGCCAGCGTGTCGGGGTGCAGGATCGAATTGTCGCGGTTGTAGACCATTACGCCAATGCCGATGGATTGGCAGACCCGTTTGACGTGCGCGTAAAGCCCCTCTTGCGGGGCGTCGATCAGATAGTGGGGGATCAGCAGGATGCCGTCGGCCCCGGCCTTTTCCGCCGCCTGCGCGATATCCACCGCAATTTCTGTGCCATAGCCGCAGCCCGCAACAATCGGGATCGACCCTGACGCCGCTTTGGCCGCGGTGACGATCTCGGGGATTTCCGACGGTTTGAGCGAGAAGAATTCACCGGTGCCACCAGCGGCAAACAGCGTGGCCGCAGGGTATTGCGACAGCCAGTTGATGTGGTCTTCGTAGACGGGGCGGTTGAATGCGCCATCGACGCCAAAGGGTGTCACGGGAAAGGACAACAGTCCCGAACCGAGGGACGCTTTCAGATCATTCGGGTTCATAGGATGCTCCGGTGTTGTGATTTTTGTCAGGGGTATCTGACCTGACTGATGTATGTCAACAACTTGTATGATCTATTTTGACGAGTCCCGCAAAAGGCTGCGGTACCGTTGCTGGCTTCCGCGCAGGTGGTGGCGCACAGCTTCGCGCGCAGCTTCGCCGTCGCCCTGGGCGACGGCATCGGCAATGGCGCGATGTTCGGCTGAAATCAGGGCGATATAGCTGTCCGAACTGCGCTGCCGCCCGTCGGCCTCAAGATTCGACCGCGGAATTACCGTCGGCCCCATGACGTCCAGAAACTCGACAAAGCGCGGATTGTTGGTGGCCAGCGCCACGGCGCGGTGAAAGCGGAAATCGGCCTCGGTTGTGGCTTCACCTTTTTGGGCAAGGGCGCGAATCTGGGCTTCGGCCTCGTAAATCTCTTCTTCCTGCGCGGGTGAACGGCGCACGGCGGCCAATGCCGCGGCTTCCATTTCCACGGCCGTTCTCAGCTCAAGCACCTCAATAATCGAAGAAATCTTGTCGACATCTACCACCTGAAACGGGCGGGTTTCCGGGCTTGCGGGTTCCAGAACAAAAACGCCCGCGCCCTGTCGTGGTTCGACCAACCCGTCGGCGCGCAGGGTGGCGATGGCTTCGCGGATCACGGTGCGTGACACGGAAAACGCATCGGTCAGCCGCGCTTCTGATGGCAGCTTGTCGCCAACGGCAAAGGCGCCGCGCGCAATCTGTTCGCGCAGCTGTACGACAACCTCGGCCACCATATTACCGCGCGCACGCGGGGGCGTACGGCGGGCGAGGGTGGTTTTACCTGTTGGAATGTTAGCCATTGCGTGAATCCTTTTGCCTGGAACTAAAGCGGTATTTCGGCAGAGTTGTCAAATCTCGCCTAAATTCATCATATGTGTTGACAACCTCTCATATGTTTCTTCATACATCGGCACATCGGCGGCCAAGACCGTTCAATAAATCTGGGAGGATTTTACATGACTTTTACCCGTATCGTGCTGTCCGGCGCATTCGCTGCCCTCATCGCCGCTCCGGCGATGGCAGATGAATGGCGCGGCTGGAACATTCACCCCGAAGACTATCCGAACTCGATCGCGCTGGAAACTTTCGCCAGGGAAGTCACCGACAAGACCGAAGGCCGGATCAGCCCCACCGTCTATCACAATGCGGTTCTGGGCGACCAACCTGATGCGATTGAACAGGTGCGCAACGGCGGTCTGGATTTTGCCAACTTTAACATGGGGCCGATGGGCCAGATTGTTCCGGCAACCAACGTGTTGTCGCTGCCGTTTATCTTCCGCGACGTGGATCAGATGCACACCGTCATGGACGGCGAAATCGGTCAGCGTTTCTCGGATGCGCTTGCCGCCGAGGGTCTGGTGGCCCTGTCGTGGTTCGACAGCGGGTCGCGGTCGTTCTACAACACCAAACACCCCATCGAAACACCGGCCGACGTCACAGGCATGAAGTTCCGCGTGATGAACAACGATCTTTATGTGAACATGGTTGATCAGTTGGGCGGCAACGCCACCCCGATGGCCTATGGCGAAGTCTACCAGTCGCTGAAAACCGGCGTGATCGACGGGGCCGAAAACAACTATCCCTCGTTCGACAGTTCGAACCATTTTGAAGTGGCCAAGTATTATTCGATCACCAACCACCTGATCATTCCCGAATGTCTGTGTGTTTCGACCGCCGCATGGGACGCGCTTTCGGATGCAGACAAGGACATCGTGAAAGCCGCTGCCGTGACCGCCGCCAAGGAACAGCGGGTCCTGTGGGCCGAGCGTGAAAAGGCCAGCCGTGCCAAGGTGGAAGCGGCAGGCGTTGCGATCAACGAAGTCAAGGATCCCAAGGCGTTCCAGGATGCGATGGGCCCCGTCTATGACGGCTTTATCAAGGCGAACCCTGACCTTGAAACGCTGATTACGGATATTCAGTCGACCGACTGACACCAGCCTGAAAATCCCCCCGGTCCGCACAGCGGATCGGGGTTTTTTCGTCTCAGCGGAGGCCACCATGACAGTTCTGCCCACCACTCACGGTCCTCGCGGTCCGATGACCCGTATTCTCGACACCATTGCCCACATCTGCATGATTGTTGCCGGCGCGCAGCTGGTCTTTCTGATTGCCATCTTTGGCTGGCTGGTCTTCGGGCGCTACGTTCTGAACGACACGCCGACATGGGTGGAACAGGCGGCCCTGTTGCTGGTGGTCTGGATCACCTTTCTGGGCGGCGCGGCGGGTGTGTGGAGCAAATCCCACCTGTCGGTTGATTTCCTGCGCGAGATGATGCCCCGTCCAATCCGTGTCCCGCTGCGCTGGATTGCGGTCATCGGGGTGATTGTTTTCGGCTATTACCTGACCACGCAAGGCTATGATCTGGCCGAAAAGACATGGCGCCGTCGTATCCCGATGCTGGGCATCGCCGAAGGCTGGCGGGCCATTCCGATGATGATCTGCGGCATTCTCAGCATTTTGTTTTCCCTTGCACATCTTGCCGATCTTGCACGCGGCATTGACCCCACGGAGCGTTAAATGGGCCTTGCACTTCTTTTTGGCATCTTTGCCTTTGGCCTGATTGCAGGGATGCCGGTGGCCTTTGCCCTTGGGCTGGCGACGGTTGCGGGGTTTCTGTACGAAGGCCTGCCGCTGTTCATCGGCTTCCAGCGCATCCTGTCGGGCATTTCGGTGTTTTCATTACTGGCCATCCCGTTTTTCATCTTTGCCGGTGATCTGATGATGCAGGGCGGCATCGCAGGGCGTCTGGTGCGGCTGGCTGCCAGCGCCGTGGGCAAATCGCGTGGCGGGTTGGGGGTGGTCAACGTCGCCTCGTCCATGCTGTTCGGCGGCATTTCGGGGTCTGCCGTGGCCGACACCTCGGCCCTGGGTGCGATCCTGATGCCGGTGATGAAGGAAAAAGGCTATGACGCTGATTATGCCGTCAATGTCACCGTCACGTCGTCGGTTGCGGGGGTGGTGATCCCACCGTCGCACAACATGATCCTGTTCGCGGTGGCGGCGGGTGGCGGTGTGTCGGTGTCGCAGCTGTTTTTGGCGGGGGTCATTCCGGGCATTCTGATGTGCCTGTGTCTGGGCATCGTGGCCTGGTGGATTGCCGTCAAACGCGGCTACCCGTCCGAGGAATTTCCCGGCTGGTCCACCTTGTTCATCAACTTTGTTGTAGCCATTCCGGGCCTGCTGACGGCGGTGATTATCGTGGGTGGCGTGTTGTCTGGGGTGATGACGGTGACCGAATCCGGTGCCTTTGGGGCCATCTGGGCGCTGGCTGTCACCATCTTTGTCTATCGCGAGCTTACATGGGAGGGGTTCAAGGCTGCTGTCGTCAATTCGGTGCGCACCACGGCGCTGGTGATGATGCTGGTGGCGACCGCGTCGTCCTTTGCCTATTTGCTGGCGCTGTACCGCGTGCCCGACAATCTCGCGACCTTTGTAACCTCGCTGTCGGACAATCCCATCGTGATCTTGCTGCTGCTGAACCTGACGCTGCTGGTTCTGGGCATGATTATGGACATGGCGGCGCTGATCCTGATCTGCACCCCGATCTTTCTGCCCGTGGTTGTTGGCATCGACATGGACCCTGTGCAGTTCGGCGTTATCATGATGATGAACCTTGGTCTGGGGCTGTGTACACCGCCCGTCGGGGCCTGTCTGTTCGTCGGCTGTGTGGTCGGCGGCATCAGGATCGAGGAGGCGGTCAAGGCGATCTGGCCCTTTTACCTTGCGATCCTGTTTGCGCTGATGCTGGTCACCTATGTGCCCGCCTTTTCGATGACCCTGCCGAACCTGCTGAAATAAAGAGGATTCTATGAAACGATTGCTGATCACCGGCGCCGCTGGAAACCTGGGCAAACTGGCGCGTGCGCGTCTGGGCCATATGGCCGATGTGCTGCGCCTGTCGGACATTTCCGACATGGAGCCCGCCGGCGCGAACGAAGAGGTCGTGCCCTGCGATCTGGGAGATGAAGCTGCCGTTTACGATCTGGTCAAGGATTGCGACGCCATCCTGCATCTGGGAGGGGTGTCGGTGGAACGGTCCTGGGACCTTATCCAGCGCGGCAATATCACGGGTGTCTACAACCTGTATGAAGCGGCGCGGGCGCACGGGATGCCGCGTATTTTCTTTGCCACCTCGAACCACACCATCGGCTATTACCGGCAGGATCAGGTTCTAAGCGTCAGTGATCCGGTAAAGCCCGACGGGCTGTACGGCGTGTCCAAATGCTTTGGCGAAGCGATGGCGTCGATGTATCATTCCAAGTTCGGACAAGAGACGGCGATGATCCGCATCGGGTCATGTTTTGAAAAGCCGCGCGACCGGCGGATGCTGGCAACGTGGATGTCGCCGGATGATTTCATTTCGTTGATCGAATGTGTGTTCCGTGTGCCGATGCTGGGCTGTCCGGTGATCTGGGGCGTGTCCGACAACGACTTGCGCTGGTGGGACACCGAAACCGCCAAGCTGATCGGCTGGCGGCCCAAGGACAATTCGGAAACCTTCCGCGCCGAGATCGAGGCGGCAGCACCCTGTCCGCCCGCCGATGCGCCGCAAAGTGTCTATCAGGGCGGGATGTTCACGGCGGAACCGATCCACAAGGATTGACCCGCGCCTAAGCTGCGACCTGCCGGAACGCCACGGGCGTCTGGCCGGTCCAGCGGCGGAACGCGCGGTGAAAGTTCGCGGCTGACGAAAACCCCAGCTCTTGCGATATCTGTTCGATGCTTCTGCCGCCCGCGCGCAGGTCACGGATTGCGATATCGCGGCGCAGCCCGTCCTTGATGGATTGAAACGACGTGCCCTCACCGTCCAGCCGCCGCATCAGCGTTCTGGGCGTCATCCGGAACGTTTCTGCCGCGTCTATCAGGCGACAATCCTGCCAGTTGGACCTGGAGAGAAAGGCGCGCACCCGCAGCGATTGCGTGTGTTCACGGTAGCCGGTGAACATCCAGTCACGCGGTGCGCGTTTCACAAAATCGGTCAGCTCGGATTTGCTGTGCACCTGCGCAGGCCCGAATGTTGCAGGATCAAACAGGATGGCCGAACGCGGGGCGTCAAAGGTGACTGGGCTGGGAAAGATCACCTGATAATCCGCTGCAAATTCAGGGCGGGCAAAGGCAAAATGCACCCCCGCAACCGGAACCTCGTAACCGGCGCGCCAGGACAACAGACCATGCGCCAGCTTGAGGATCAGCAAATGGCCAAAGCGTTGCGGCGTCTGGTCATACAGGGGCGCGATGGACAGCGTGATCCGCTCGGGCGTTATGTCCAGCTTGAAACTGATATCATCCAGCAACAGGTTCCAAAAGGTCGAGAACCGATGCAGCACGGCGGGCAGGGTCTGGGCCGCAGCGACAGTGGTCAGCAGATGTTGCAAGGCGCGGGCGCGAATGGGCCTGCTCCACAGCCCCATCATCTCGTCCCCGCTGTCCACGGCGGCAATCTGGTACAGGGTGACGATCTGGTCCAGCGTCACCCGAGTGGTGCCTGCGGCGTCCAGACCGGCGCGTTCCAGAAACACCTGCATCTGCTGCGCGGTGCAGACGCGGCGCAGGGCGGTCAGCCAATCGTCGATAAACAGGCGCGACACCGTTGTCAGGCTGTGCGCGTCATGGGGCTGGATCATGTCGGGGCGGGGTCCTGATTTGTCAGTTTTGGAAAGGATACTGGCATGTATAGAGATTGTTCACCTGTTTCCCAGCGCATATGTGTCACTTTAGTACATCCACAGGGGCCGCGCGCGGTCAGAAACACAGGAGTTTCCCATGCTCGATGCAGCAAAATTCGCCGACTATTCCAATCTGGCCCTAGAGCTGCGCGACAACGGCGTGGTGATCGTGACGCTGGACCGCGCCGACAAGCGCAACGCGCTGGATGTGGCCACGATTGACGAGCTGGTGCAATTTTTCAGCACCGCGCAGCGCAATGGTGTGCGGGCGGTGGTGCTGGCCGGTGCGGGCGATCATTTCTGCGCCGGGCTGGACCTGATCGAACATTGGAAAGCCGACCGCAGCCCCGACGAATTCATGCATGTCTGCCTGCGCTGGCACGAGGCGTTCAACAAGATGGAATACGGCGGTGTGCCGGTCATTGCCGCGCTGAAAGGGGCTGTTGTGGGCGGCGGGTTGGAACTGGCCAGTGCCGCGCATGTGCGGGTGGCCGATGAAAGCACCTATTTCGCCCTGCCCGAAGGCCAGCGCGGCATTTTTACCGGCGGCGGTGCCACGATCCGCGTCAGCGACCTGATCGGCAAGGCGCGGATGATCGACATGGTGCTGACGGGACGGGTCTATCAGGGACAAGAGGCGGTTGATCTGGGGCTGGCGCAATATCTGACCGAAGGATCGACGTTGGACAAGGCGCTGGAACTGGCGGACAAGGTGGCGATGAACCTGCCGCTGACCAACTTTGCCATCTGCTCGGCGGTCAGCCATATCCGCAATATGTCTGCGATGGATGGCGCTTATGCTGAATCCGTGGTGGCGGGGATGGTCAACACCCAGCCCGCAGCACGCGAACGGCTGGAAGCATTTGCCAACAAGACCGGCGCACGGGTGCGCCCCCAAAGCTGAAAATGGCAACGCCCGGTGGGGGAGGACCCACCGGGCGCCGCGGATTACAGGGGCGGGATGTGGGCCCGCCCCTGCAAGGTCACAGGATGCGTTTGCGCAGGTACATCGACACCACCTCGCCCAGAATAACGAAGGCCAGGATCGCCAGCAGCACGGTCGATACTTCGGGCCAGTTGAACGTGTCGATGGCCCCTTGCAGGATAATCCCGATGCCACCCGCGCCGACCAGCCCCAGAACCGTGGATTCGCGCAGGTTGATGTCCCAACGCAGGATCGAGACGGCAAAGAATGTGGGCATGACCTGTGGCACGATGGCATATAGCACCACCTTGAAGCGCGACGCACCGCTGGCTTGCAGCGCCTCGACGGGGCGGGTGTCGATCTCCTCGATGGCTTCGCCCAGTAGTTTGCCCATGAACCCGATCGACCGGAACATGATCGCCACGATGCCCGCGATGATGCCGGGACCAAAGATGGCAACGAACAGCAGCGCCCAGATGATCGTGTTGACCGAACGGGACGACACCAGGATGAACCGGCCAATCCACAGGGTCACGACGTTGGGCGTGGTGTTGCGCGCGGCAATATAGGCGACGGGCAACGACAGGATCACCGCGAACAACGTGGCGATGGTGGCGATGTTCACGGTTTCCCACATTGCCTGCATGATCGTTGGCAGGTTCTGCGGGTCAGGCGGCACCATGCGGCTGAACAGGTCGGCCATTTGCGCGGGTGAATCCCAGACCCATTCCCAGATGACGTCGATGCTTTGCAGCGCCCATGCCACCACCAGCAGGGTGGCCAGCAGCACGCCATAGCGTTTGATGCGTTGTTTCGGGGTAAAGCGCGACCAGTGGTCCAAAGCTGCGGTGCTGCTCATGCCAGTTTCTCCCGAATGACGCCGCTGATCGCCTCGGACACCAGAATAACCCCGACGATGACCATAGTGATGGCGAGCGCAAAGTCGTAATCATAACGCCCGAACGCATTGGCCAGCGTTGCGCCGATGCCGCCCGCACCAACCAGACCGACCACCGCCGAAGCGCGCAGGTTGCTGTCCAGCTGATAGATTGACAGACCCACCTGACGGGCCAGAATTTGCGGTGCGATGGCGTAGACCAGCGTGCTGAAAAACGGTGCCCCTGCCGACCGCATGGCCTCGACCTGACCAAAGTCGATCTCTTCGATCCGTTCGGCCAGCAGTTTGGCGACAAAGCCGATGGAATAGACGGTCAGCGTCAGCACACCGGCAAAGGGGCCAAAGCCGACGGCTTTGACAAAGATGATGGCGACGATGACGGGGTGAAAGCTGCGCGCGATGATGATGGTGGCGCGGCCCAGATAATAGACAGGCCGTGGCGCGATGTTGCGCGCGGCACAAAAGGCGATGGGGATCGACAGGCCCACACCGGCGACCGTGGCAAGCAGCGCGATTTTCAGGCTTTCCATAAAGCCGTCGATCAACAGGTCGGCGCGGGCAAAGCTGGGCGGAAAAGCTCCGCCAAAGATCTTGGCGGCGCGGCCCATGCCTGCCGAAACGCGTTCCCAGTCAATCGGCAGGGTGGCCATGGTAAAGACAACATAGGCCAGGATGGCGATCCACAGCCCGCGCCGCAGCAGCGTGTTGCGGATGAAGGGCGGCTTGCGCCATGTGTCGGGAAAATCGGTCATGCCGCCGCCCCTTGGGCCGCGCGGTCCTCGGCGGGCACACCGGCATAGATTTCATCCATCGCGGCGGCGTCCAGTGCGTCGGGCACATCGTCAAAGATGATCCGGCCATAGCGCATGCCGACGATACGGTCGGTGTATTGCTTGGCCTCGGTGACGTTGTGGATGTTGATGATAACCGGCAATTCCAGCTCGTTCGCCAGATCGCGCAGCAGCGCCATGATCTGTTCCGATGTCTTGGGGTCGAGCGAGGCGGTGGGTTCATCCGCCAGCAGAATTTCCGGCTGTTGCATCAGCGCGCGCACGACGCCGACGCGCTGGCGTTCGCCGCCCGACAGTTCGTCGGCACGTTTGTTGGCGTAATGGGCAATGCCCACGCGCTCCATCAGCTCATAGGCGCGGCGGATGTCGGATTTGGGATAACGCCGCGTCAGCGCGGCCCAGGTCGAGATATAGCCCAAGCGCCCCGACTGGACGTTTTCCATCACTGTCAGACGGTCAACCAGATTAAAGCTTTGGAACACCATGCCAATGCGGCGGCGGGCAAGGCGCAGTTCCGATTTCTTCAGCTTTGTCAGATCGGTGCCGTTCAGCGTGATCGTGCCCGAAGTGGGTTCAACCAGCCGGTTGATGCAGCGCAACAGCGTGCTTTTGCCCGCGCCGGATGATCCGATGATTGACACGACCTGTTGGCCGCCGACCTCAAGATCAAGGTCTTTCAACACGGGATCACCGCCGTTGTAGCGTTTGACCAGTTTTTCGATTTTCAGCATTTTGACCTCTCACGGGGCAATGGGACAGGCGCAAAGGAACACGGGCCAGCGGCAACGCGCGGCCCGTGTCCGGTTTGGCGCTTAGTTGGCAGCCAGACCTTGGGGCGTATATTCCACGCCGTTGTTGGCCTGGATTTCGCGGATCACGGCCCACTGGTCCTTGTAAGTGATCGGGATGAACTTGCTCACGCCCTGAAACTCTTCACCCAGCTTGGTGCCTTCGAACTGGAAGCTGAAGAAGGCTTGCTTGATCTTTTCAGCCAGCTCGGGTTCCAGATCATGTGCCACGGTGAACGAGGTTGTCGGGAACGGATCACTTTCCCAGATCAGACGCACGTCGGCAGGGTCGTACAGACCGCGCTCGGCCATACGCTCGACCACTTCCGAGGCCACCGGGGCGGCGTCATAGTCGCCTGCAACCACGCCCAGCATGGATTGGTCATGCGAGCCGGAGTAGGTGACTTCGTAATCGGTATCAGGCACGACACCCAGACCGGGGAACAGCGCGCGCGGCGCCTGGTTGCCCGAGTTCGACGTGGGCGAGGTGTGGGCGATGCGCTTGCCTTTCAGGTCGGACATTTCCTTGATGTCGGAATCGGCCTGCGTGAACACTTGCAGCTTGTAACCGAACTGCCCGTCATCCGCGCCCATGATCGCAAAAGGCACCGCACCGGCAAGGTTCACCGCAAAAGGTGTGGGGCCGGTTGAAAAGCCGGCAATATGCAGACGGCCCGAGCGCATGGCCTCGACCTCGGCCGAGTTGGACTGAACGGCAAAGAACTGCACGTCGCGGCCTGTGGCCTCCTCCAGATGGGCGATGAAGGGGGCCCAGATGTCGGCGTAAACGGCGGGGTCTTCCACCGGCGTATAGGCAAAGACCAGCGTCGATGGATCGTTCAGCTTGGCCGGATCGGTGGGTGCGTCTGCGACCAGATCGCCGTTGGCATCGCAATAGATCACGTCCAGCGCGCCGCGCTCGGCGCAGGTGTCCTGGGCAAAGGCAGCCGTGCTGCCCATGGCGACTGCAAAGGCAGTGCCCAGCAGGGTTTTGGTGATATGCATTTTGTTCCTCCCGTAAATACATGTGTCGAACTGCCACGCAGGGGACGCCGCTGTTTCGAAGGCCCCGGATGTGTTCGCTCTGGGCTGATGCTAGTCGGCAATAGCAGGCCCAAGCCACTGCCCAACTGACTAACAGAGTTACTGGGGCAGGGTGCAATGTTAACAGAATTACAATACGGGGGCGTTTGGCTGGTTTTTCGCTGCGTCAGCGCGTTGCACGCTTGGCGGGCGCGCCTGTGGCGTGACATAGCTATGCCATGACACAGGCCAACACTCAGCCCACGATTGCCATCGTCGATGATGATGCACAGGTCCGCGAAACGCTGTCCGCATTGCTTGAGCAAAGCGGATATCGGGCGATTGCCTGTGCCGACAGTGCGGCGTTTCATGCGCTGGGGGATCCGCCGGCCATCGACCTTGCGCTAATCGACCTGCGGCTGCGCGGCGAAAGCGGACTGATGCTGGCGATCCACATCCGCGAGAAATACAATCTGCCCATCGTCATGCTGACCGGCGTGGGAGACGAAATCGACAAGATCATCGGGCTGGAAACCGGTGCCGACGATTACCTGATCAAACCGTTCAACCCGCGCGAGCTGGTGGCCCGCATCCGCGCGGTGCTGCGCCGCTATGGCCACGGGGCGGTGACGCCGCCCGCCACCGGCCACGAGATCGGATTTGGCAACAAGCGGGTCGATTTGCAGAAACGCGAGTTGCAGGATGCGGCGGGCAATGAAATTCCGCTGACCAATGCGGAATACCGGCTGCTGGATTACTTTGTGCGCAACCCGGGCCGGATCATTCCGCGCCTTGAGCTGCTGGAAGAACTGGGCAGCGATACCGAACGCTATCTGGACCGTACCATCGACGTGCTGATCCTGCGTCTGCGTCGCAAGATCGAGCCGATCCCGTCAAAGCCGGTGCATCTGCAAACGCGCCGCGCGCAGGGCTATATCTTTGTGCTGGACGGGCGGGGGGCATGACAGGCGCGGGCCTGTCGCGGATCAGCATCCGCACGCGACTGTTGGGGGCCATCGGGCTGTTGGCGGTGGTTGCGACCGCCATCGGAATCATCGCCTTCTACACGCTGTCGCGGGCCGACCGACAGATTGAGCTGCTGCACAGCGTGTCGCTGGCCGAAGTGTCCCGTGCGCTGGAGCTGTCACATAACGCTGCAACCCTGTCGAAATCTGCACCCTTTCTGCTGTCGCTGAACCCGCCCTTTGGCATCGCCACGGAAACCGATGAAATCTATGCTGCCATCACGCGGCTGGAAGGCATGGCCGAAGGCGATGCCGAACTGTCGCTGTCGGTGGCGCGGATGCGCGCGGCGGTGGACGATCTGGTCAGGATCATCCCGCAGCGCAACCACATCCGTCAGGATATTGCCAGTATAGACGCGGCGCTTGAGGTATTGCTGCGCCGCTATCGGCAATGGATCACGACACGCGAGGCCACGGCGTATGAAAGGCAGGCCTGGGCGACGTTGCAACAACTGGCGATGGAAGCAGTGGGAACAGCGCGGGCCAATACACTGACTTCGATCTGGGAGTTCCGTCTGGGGTATAACAATATCCGTGCCGATATCCTTGCCGTCGCCTCGCCGCGCATCGCGGATCGCGTGCAAGAGATCGACCGCACGATCACCCGCGATGATACGCTGTTCAATCTGGTCTATCGCAGTCTGGCCATTTCGCTGGACGCGGAAAACGCCCTGTTCCGTATCCGCACCGAGGCCGAGCGCATCAACCTGCTGGCGGCGCAAAAGGTGACGGCGGCGCGCGACCGGCTTGAATTGTCACAGGCCGACACCCGCGCCCGTCTGGCCGTGGCGCAATGGGTGATGCTGGGGCTGATGGCTGTCAGCTTGGGGGTCGCGGTGGTTTCGGCGGTGTTTGTCTCGCGCTATGTGGTGATGAACCTGCACCGCATCGCGCAGGCCATGCGCAGGCTGGCGGCGGGGGATCGCGCGACGCGGCTGGAACGCAGGCTGGAAAGCGACGACGAGATCGGGCAGCTGTTTTCGGCTTTTCGCATTTTCCGGGCCAATGCGCTGCGGCTGGACCGCAATTCGCGGCTGATCCGGCGGCAGAACACGCTGTTTTCGCGGGTGTTTGAAAATATCACCGACGGGGTTGTGATCACCGCAGCCTCGGGCCGGATATTGGCGCAGAACCAGCGCACCCGCGATTTGCTGCGCCTGCCCGAGGGCGCGGAGGTGGTTGAGACCGTGGACGATCTGCTGGCGCAGTCACCCTTTGTACTGCGTGACACGGCGGTGACGGCTGCGGGCTATCTGGAATACGAAAGTGCGGCAGGGCATGTGCTGGAACTGCGCCGCTCGCCGTTTCCCGATGGCGGGGCTGTCTGGTTGTTTTCCGAAGTCACCGAACGGCGGTTGGTTGACGCACGGCTGGCGGAAATCCAGCGGGTCGAGACCCTGGGCAAGGTCACCGGCGAGGTGGCGCACGACTTTGGCAATATCCTGTCGACGATTTCAGGCAATCTGCATTTGCTGGAAGGCGCCGATGCGCAGGCAGGCACGCGGCTGCGCGCGCGGATCGAGGATGCGGTGGATCTGGGCGTGACCCTGACCGAACGGCTGCTGGCCTTTGCCCGCAAACAGCATCTGGAACCGCAGCGCACCGATATCGTCGATTTGCTGCACGCCATGCGCGACCTGCTGGAAATTGCCCTGCCCGAAACGGTCACCCTGTCTGTCGCAACACCCGAAGGCCCGATCTGGGCGATGATCGACCCCGGCCAGTTGGAAAGTGCCATTCTGAACCTGTGTGTCAACGCCGGTCAGGCGATCAGCAGCAACGGGACGATCGAGATTTCAGTGACAGAACAGGACGATGGCCAGATTGCACTGGTGGTCTCGGATGACGGCCACGGGATGAGCGCCGAAACCCTGCGCTATGCCACCGAACCGTTCTTTACCGCGCGCCGTGACGGCGGGGGCACGGGGCTGGGGCTCTCGATGGTGGACGGGTTTGTACACCAGTCGGGGGGCAGCTTGCAGATCACTTCGACCCCCGAACAGGGCACCACGGTGACCTTGCTGTTCCCAGCGCTGCCCGAGACTGTGCCGGTGGCGGTTCAGCACACGGGCCGCGCCGTGGTGGTCGACGATGACCCCAAGGCACTGGCCGCCGCCGCTGCTGCGCTGCAATCCATGGGCTTCGATGTAATCACCGCACCTGACTTCGCCAGCGGTCGCGCGTTGCTGGAGGGGGCACAGGCGGGGGCGCCCGACCTGATCCTGAGCGATCTGAAGCTGGACGCGCAGCACAGCGGCTGGGATCTGATCCGTATGGCACTGGAGCGTTATCCGCAGGTCCGCGCCATCGCCATGTCGACACAGCTGCCCGCCGCCGACCACATTGATCCTGCCGACAGGCACCGTTTTGCCCGCCTGTCAAAACCCGTCACCGTTGATGCATTGGCGCAGGCGCTGGCAAAAATGTTTTAGGGTCCAGAGCCTAAAGTCCCCACCAGCGCAAGGTCTGCACCAGATGCACGTCAATGGCCGCAACCGCGCCTTGGATATCGCCTGCATCAAGGGCGTCGATTATCGTCAGATGTTCGCGCATCGCCGGCACAATCCGGTCCTGCAACATCGGACGTGAATGCTGAATAACAGCGATCCGGTTGCGGTTTTCAGAGTAGCACTGCAAAAGCAACGGGTTTTCCAGTCCGTTGGCAAGCGCGTCGTGCAGGCTGAGATCAACGTCGATCGCTTCGGGTGGCAACAACGGCGTCATGTTCTGTTCGGCGCGGGCCATCATCGCTTGGTGCCTGTCGCGCAGCGCAGCAAGTCCGGGCACTGGCCCGCGCGCCAACAGTCGCCGCGCGCCTTCCTTGTCCATCATCGCGCGCATGTCCATGCAGTGACGGGTGAATGCGGGGCTTGCATCCATCACGGTGATCCCGCGTTTTGGCAGGATTTTCAACAGCGCCTGTTGCTCGGCACGCTTGGTCGCCTCGCGGATGGCAGCAATGGGAAAGCCCAGTTCCTCGACAAGGGCCGGCATTGTGAAATAGGTGCCCGAGCGCAATTTCCCCCTGCACAATGCCTGAACCAAAGCGTCAAAAGCCTTGTCATATTGGGGCTGTGTTTCGATTTTTATCGGCGTGCTCATGAATACAATCCGTGATTTTCAAGAAAAAATTGAAAGTCCTATCTCGGTAGCAATGTTGTCTTTCAACAAAAACGATACCTAAAATGTTAGACGAAATTTTTGAAGCAATCAACGCCATTTCTCGGGAGGAGATGTGATGAGTACGCAAGACATTGATCTGGAAACAGGTCAGGAGGAACCGGGATTCAGGATGCCCCATATTTATGTCATCCTGTTCATTTTCACGGCGCTGGCGGCGCTGGCGACCCATTTCATTCCTGCGGGTCTTTATGACAGGATCACACTGGCGAACGGCAGAACTGCAATTGATCCAACCACTTACCGTACAGTGCCTTCTACGCCTGTCGGGTTGGAAGATTTCATGATGGCGGTTCCGCGCGGGCTGGCCGACGCCTCGGTCGTGGTGTTCTTTACCTTTATCATCGGCGGCATGTTCATGGTGATCCGCCGCACCGGAATCATTGACGTCGCGGTTGACAAGCTGACCCGCCGGTTTGCCGCGCGTTCGATCCTGATCCTGCCGGTTCTGATGGTGACCTTTGCGGTTGTGGCCACGCTGATCGGCACGCAAGAGCTGGCGCTGGTCTATGTTCCGGTGATCCTGCCGCTGATGATCGCCCTGCGCTTTGACAGTATCACCGCCGCAGGCGTTGCGCTTTTGGCGACAACGGCGGGGTTCACTTCGGGCGTGCTGAATCCGATCAACACCGGCCTTGGTCAGACAATTGCGGAATTGCCCCTGTATTCCGGCGCCGGACTGCGGTCGCTGCTGTTCATTGCGCTTCTGGGCGCTGCGGTTCTGTACACCACCCGCTATGCGCTTCGGGTGCGCAACAACCCCGATGCGGGGCTGATGGCCGACGACGCGAAAGAGATCGAAAAGCGCGCGCTTTACCAGAGCAACATCGACACAGCCGCCATGCGCTTTTCATCGCGTCAGGCTTTGGCGGGTCTTGCGGCCCTTGGTTTTTTCGCTGTGATGGTTTGGGGTGTTCTGACCCGTGGTTGGTTCATGATGGAAATGGCAGGGCTGTTTGTGCTGATGGGCATTTCCGTGGGGCTGATTGCCGGACTGAACACCTCGAAAATCTGCGAAGCCTTTAACGAAGGGTTCCGCGACGTGCTGGTGGGTGCGATGATCGTGGGGCTGGCCCGCGCGGTGGCCGTGATGCTGGAACAGGGTCAGGTCATGGACACTTTGGTGAACGGGCTGGGCGATCTGGTCGGCAGTTTCCCGCATACGCTGTCGGCGGTCGGAATGTTCCTGTCGCAGCTGGGTTTCAATTTTGTGATCCCGTCAGGCAGCGGTCAGGCTTTGGTAACGATGCCAATCATGGCGCCGCTGTCGGATCTCATTGGCGTGACGCGTCAAAACTCGGTGCTGGCCTATCAACTGGGTGACGGGCTTTCCAACATTCTTTACCCCACTTCAGGTTACTTCATGGCAACGCTGGCGCTGGCCGGTGTCAGCTGGGACCGCTGGGTGCGTTTCTTCCTGCCCCTGTTCGGTATCTGGGTCGCGATTGCCGCGGCATTTTTGATCTACGCCCAATTGACCGGCTGGATCGGCTAGGGATCAAACCCAAAACGCAAAAAAGGATCAGCACCCTGCGGCGCTGGTCCTTCTTTTTGCTGCGTTTCGTGAGTGGTGGCACAAAGACCGACCAGTCAGGCCGTCCCTTGTTTCAATGGGTTCAACGCCGCAAAGTTCCGCAATCCACTGACATCCAGGCGTAAAAAATGACCGGGTGCAGTAGGACTTCTGCATAGCCCGGTCATTCCAGTAAAGTGGCCCCTCGGCCTTGCCTATCTTGGCTGGTTCAAAGAGGGGCCACGGTCGTTGTTTGGCCTTGCGCCTGATTAGACCTCGGGCAGGCCGTCAGTCAGCCCGCTCAGCAGGTCGGAACCGTCGGTCAGGCTGTCCAGAGTTCCACCCAGCAGACCACCGCCACCGAGCAGACCGCCGACGAGGCCGTCGTCTCCGGTCACACCGTCCAGAAGGTCACCGCCCAGAACATCACCCAGCGGGCCGTCCTCGCCGATCACGCCATCCAGCAGGTCGCCACCCAGCAGGTCGCCACCGAGCAGACCACCCAGCAGGCCGTCGTCTCCGGTCACACCGTCCAGAAGGCCGCCGCCCAGAACATCACCCAGCGGGCCGTCCTCGCCGATCACACCGTCCAGCAGATCGCCACCCAGCAGGTCGCCACCGGTCAGACCACCCAGCAGGCCATCGTCTCCGGTCACACCGTCCAGAAGGCCGCCGCCCAGGACATCACCCAACGGGCCGTCCTCGCCGATCACACCGTCCAGCAGATCGCCACCCAGCAGGTCGCCACCGAGCAGACCGCCGACGAGGCCGTCGTCTCCGGTCACACCGTCCAGAAGGTCACCGCCCAGGACATCACCCAAGGGGCCATCCTCGCCGATGACACCGTCCAGAAGGCCACCGCCAAGCAATCCGCCAAAGAAGTCACTGTTTCCAGAGCCATCCCCCAGCAGACCGATACCTGTCAGATCACCTATCAGACCGTCTTCGCCTGTGATGTCAGCCAGGAGACCGTCGTTGCCGACGATATCGCCCAGTACACCCTCGGAACCTGTCAGCTCGCCCAGTACGCCGCTGTTGCCAGTGATGTCACCGATCAGACCGCCGTCAGCGATGATCGGGTCAACCAGACCCGTCACGCCACCGGTCAGACCACCCAGCAGGCCGTCGTCTCCGATCACGCCATCCAGAAGGCCACCGCCCAGGACATCACCCAAGGGGCCATCCTCGCCGATGACACCGTCCAGAAGACCGCCACCGGTCAGACCACCCAGCAGGCCGTCGTCTCCGATTACGCCATCCAGAAGGCCGCCGCCCAGGACATCACCCAAGGGGCCATCCTCGCCGATGACACCGTCCAGAAGGCCGTCGCCGGTCAGACCGCCCAGCAGGCCGTCGTCTCCGATAACACCATCCAGAAGGCCACCGCCCAGGGCATCACCCAAAGGGCCATCCTCGCCGATGACACCGTCCAGAAGACCGCCACCGATCAGTCCGCCGACAATGCCGTCCTCACCAAGGATACCATCTGTCAGACCACCCAGCAGGTCACCGTCTCCAGTGCCATCACCCAGCAGGCCAGCACCGGTCAGATCACCGACCAGACCGTCTTCGCCTGTGATGTCGCCCAGCAGGCCGTCGTTGCCGACAATATCGCCCAGTACACCTTCGGAACCTGTCAGCTCGCCCAGTACGCCGCTGTTGCCAGTGATGTCACCGATCAGACCGCCGTCAGCGATGATCGGATCAACCAGGCCCGACACGTCGCCGAGCAGATCGCCACCGGTCAGACCGCCCAGCAGGCCGTCCTCTCCGGTCAGGCCACCCAGCAGACCGTCGTCTCCGGTCACGCCGTCCAGAAGGCCACCGCCAAGATCACCCAAGGGGCCATCCTCGCCGGTTACACCGTCCAGAAGACCGCCGACCAGGCCATCTTCTCCGACAACACCATCAAGGACACCACCCAGCGGGCCATCCTCTCCGAGCACGCCGCCCAGCAGATCGCCAACCGGCCCGTCCTCTCCGACAACACCGTCAAGGACACCGCCCAGCGGACCATCCTCGCCCAGCACACCGTCCAGCAAGTCGCTGCCACCGGTCAGACCGCCCAGAAGGCCGTCCTCTCCGATAATGCCGTCAAGCAAGCCGCCTTCACCGCCATCGCCGGTTCCGTCACCAAGTGTGCCGGTGCCGGTCAGATCGCCGATCAGCCCGTCAGAGCCAGTGACATCCGAAAGCTGGCCGTCGTTGCCGACAAGATCACCCAGCAAGCCGTCCGAGCCGGTGACTTCACCCAGCAAGCCATCGTTGCCTGTGAGGCCGCCCAGCAGACCGCTGTCCGAGACCAGCCCGTCCAGAAGACCGATGCCGTCGCCGGTGACGCCGTCGCCCAGCAGGGGTTGACCAAGAAGGTCATCCCCCAGGCCGCCCAGCAAGCCGTCCTCTCCGAGCACGTCGCCGAGCAAGCCATCCGAGCCGGTGACATCGCCCAACAGTCCGTCGTTACCGGTCAGATCTCCCAGCAGCCCGTCATCAGAGATGATCGGATCAAGGAAACCTTGGGTGTCGCCGTCCGTTGGATCAGTCGGGTCCGTGGGATCGGTCGGATCTGTAGGATCAGTCGGGTCCGTTGGATCGGTCGGGTCCGTGGGATCAGTCGGGTCCGTTGGATCAGTCGGGTCCGTGGGATCGGTCGGATCTGTGGGATCGGTCGGATCTGTAGGATCGGTCGGGTCCGTGGGATCGGTCGGGTCCGTTGGATCGGTCGGATCTGTAGGATCGGTCGGGTCCGTGGGATCGGTCGGATCTGTGGGATCGGTCGGATCTGTAGGATCGGTCGGGTCCGTTGGATCGGTCGGATCTGTAGGATCGGTCGGGTCCGTTGGATCGGTCGGATCTGTAGGATCGGTCGGGTCCGTTGGATCAGTCGGGTCCGTAGGATCGGTCGGGTCCGTTGGATCGGTCGGATCTGTTGGATCTGTTGGATCAGTCGGGTCCGTTGGATCGGTCGGATCTGTTGGATCGGTCGGGTCCGTTGGATCGGTCGGATCTGTTGGATCAGTCGGGTCCGTGGGATCGGTCGGATCTGTAGGATCGGTCGGGTCCGTGGGATCGGTCGGATCAGTCGGGTCCGTTGGATCGGTCGGATCTGTTGGATCAGTCGGGTCCGTTGGATCGGTCGGATCTGTTGGATCAGTCGGGTCCGTGGGATCGGTCGGATCTGTGGGATCAGTCGGGTCCGTTGGATCAGTCGGATCTGTTGGATCGGTCGGATCTGTTGGATCAGTCGGGTCCGTTGGATCAGTCGGATCTGTTGGATCGGTCGGATCTGTTGGATCGGTCGGATCTGTTGGATCAGTCGGGTCCGTGGGATCGGTCGGGTCCGTTGGATCGGTCGGATCTGTTGGATCAGTCGGGTCCGTTGGATCTGTAGGATCAGTCGGATCTGTGGGATCGGTCGGGTCCGTGGGATCGGTCGGATCAACAGGATCACTACCGCCGCCGGCCGCGCCCAAAATGCCCAGGCCGCCAACAGCTGCTGCGGCGATCAGGCCCGCATCATCCATTGACGCGCCCGCGCCACCCTCCAGGTCGCCTTCGACGCCGCTTTCAGAGCCATCGCCCAGAATCAGACTGTGAAGCGATCCGTCGGATGCGGGGGTGTAAAAATCATTTACAGTAATCACGTCGCCATTCTTCAGGGTGATAAACAGGTCATCACCTCTGCGCGTGTAATTCTGAATGTCTTCCCTGTTGGCATCAATTTTGATGCCAATTTCCGGGCCTGCCTGAATGCTTGAGTTTGCCATGTTCGAACTCCTGATGGTGCGGCGTCAAATAGGACGCACTTATGCTTAAGTATGTATATCCCTCTTAAGTATGTAAGAAGCATACCAAAGGCGTATGTGTCAACGATGATAGAAGGGCCAAGATCGAGATTTTCAGAACGATGCAAATTCGGTACGAAATCAGCGAATTTTTTAAGCATTTGTAATTAAATAAAAATCTGTGAAGAATATGAAAAGCCCCGCCAGAAGGCGGGGCTTTTGCTATTAGCGCTGGAATGGAAATTCTCTGTTTACGGGTGTTCGGCGATCATTGTCAGCCCGGACAGCAAACCGTCGTCTCCTGTCAGGTTGCCCAAGAGATCACCCCCCAAAAGCCCGTCTGTCAGACCGCCCAGCAGGCCACCAGACGTATCGTCACCGGCACCCTCACCCAACAGGCCAACGCCCGTCAGATCACCGACCAGACCGTCCTGGCCCGTGACATCGCCCAGCAGGCCGTCGTTTCCAACGACACCGCCCAGCACTCCGTCCGAGCCGGTCAAATCGCCCAGGACACCGGAATTGCCGGTCACATCACCCAGCAAACCACCATCAGCGACAACCGGATCAAGCAGACCTGTGTCGGCACCAAGCGCGCCAAGCAGCCCGTCGACCGTGCCGGAAAGACCGCCGGTCAACCCGTCTTCGCCACCCAGCAAGCCGCCGACCAGATCATTGCCACCCAGCAGACCACCCACAAGGCCGTCACCGTCAAGGATGCCATCGGTCAATCCACCGTCGCCGCCCAGTAGGCCGCCGACCAGACCGCCATCACCCAGAAGCCCGCCGGTCAGGCCGTCTTCGCCGCCCAAAAGGCCGCCGACAAGACCATCTTCGCCCAGCAAGCCGCCGACCAGATCATTGCCACCCAGCAGACCGCCCACAAGGCCGTCATCGCCAAGGACGCCATCGGTCAATCCACCGTCGCCACCCAGCAAGCCGCCCAGTAGGCCACCAGACGTATCGTCACCGGCACCTTCACCCAACAGGCCAACGCCTGTCAGATCACCGACCAGACCGTCCTGGCCCGTGACATCGCCCAGCAGGCCGTCGTTTCCAACGACACCGCCCAACACTCCGTCCGAGCCGGTCAAATCGCCCAGGACACCGGAATTGCCGGTCACATCACCCAGCAAACCGCCATCAGCGACAACCGGATCAAGCAGACCTGTGTCGGCACCAAGCGCGCCAAGCAGCCCGTCGACCGTGCCGGAAAGACCACCGGTCAACCCGTCTTCGCCGCCCAGTAGGCCGCCGACCAGACCGCCATCACCCAGAAGCCCGCCGGTCAGGCCGTCTTCGCCGCCCAAAAGGCCGCCTACAAGACCATCTTCACCCAGCAAACCGCCGACCAGATCATTGCCACCCAGCAGACCACCCACAAGGCTGTTATCGCCAAGAATGCCACCGGTCAGGCCGCCCTCACCACCCAGCAGACCGCCCACAAGGCCATCTTCCCCGAGCAGGCCGCCGACAAGACCCTCGTCGCCCAGCAGACCGCCGACAATACCTTCGTCCCCAAGAATGCCATCCGTCAGTCCGGTGCTGCCAAGCAGGCCGCCCAGAACCCCGTCATTTCCAAGAACGCCGTCAACAATGCCCTCAACGGCACCCAGCACACCATCGACAGGGCTGCCTTCTCCAAGAAGCCCATCCGTCAGGCCGGTGCCGCCCAGAAGGCCACCCAACAGCCCGTCTTCGGAAATAAGGCCCCCGGTCAGGCTGCCCGATCCATCGCTGTCGCCCAGCAGGCCGGTGCCCAGCAGATCGCCAACCAGTCCGTCGGACCCGGTCACATCGCCCAGCAGACCGTCATCACCGACCAACTGCCCCAGCAGACCATCATTGCCGGTCACCGCCCCCAGCAGTCCGTCATCGCCAGTCACGACCCCCAACAGCCCGTCATCCGCCAGAACCGGGTCGAGCAGACCCTCGGTTGTGGTGTCTGTGGGATCAGTCGGGTCCGTTGGATCAGTCGGATCAGTGGGATCGGTCGGGTCAGTGGGATCGGTCGGGTCCGTTGGATCTGTAGGATCGGTCGGATCTGTTGGATCGGTCGGGTCCGTTGGATCTGTAGGATCGGTCGGATCTGTTGGATCGGTCGGGTCCGTTGGATCAGTCGGATCTGTTGGATCAGTCGGGTCGTCATTACTCCCGTTGGCGGCAACCAAACCGGTGGCCAAGGCGGCAAGCCCAGCACCGACGTCTTCCATATTCATACCCAGGCCAGCGACTTCTTCGGTCTCTTCGGCCAGTCCCTCGACGCCACTAAAGGTGCCATCCGAGAACATCAGCTTGTGCGTTTCGCCGCCGGCGGCACGGTTGTAAAAGTCCGCGACCATGACGCTTTGGCCATTGGTCATCTCGACAATCAGGTTATCGCCAGATTTCACATAGCGCGCGACATCGCCTTTTGTGGCGTTGATTGTGACATTCGGAGCCGCTCCCGCTTGGAGTTTTGTGGTGGCCATCTGATCATCCTCTGTACGCGGCCGCGCCGCACTAACTAAAGTTTATGTTTACATACTTAATAGCAAAACCACATACTGAAGTTGTAGTCAATATGAGTCGAACCCATGATAGCAAAACCACATACTGAAGTTGTAGTCAATATGAGTCGAACCCATGGTTGTATCCCTTTTGCGGAAAGGTCAGTGATGTTGCACTTGCATCCGGGCGCGGCGGCATACATGCGTCGTGTGGTTGACAGAAAGATGATTGCAATACAGCCTTTTGTTCATCCGAGGGCCACCCGTTTCACGGCGCTGGAAACCGACGATGGCCTGACAAACAGGCCGACCCCCTGATGGAGAATTTGATGCCTGAAAAAACACAATCAGCAGCGCATGCGGCCAAGGTCAGGCCCGTCCTTCAGGCGGTTGCGCGGCTGGTGTCCACCGACCGGCGTGCGGTGGTTCTGGCCACCGAGCAGGCAGAGGTGCTGTTGTCGAATGCGCCCGCATCCCGTGTCGGGCTGGATGCAAAGGGGCTGAATTCGGCCTTTGACTGGGCAAAAATCTGCGCCCGCGCGCGGCGCGCAGGAAGTGTTGCGGTGTCGACCACATTCAAAAAGGCTGTGCTTGAAGGCGAACTGGTGCACTTGCCGCTTGGCACCGCAGACGGTTTCCTGCTGCGCCTGGCCGAAACCGATCAAGAGGCCGCATTGCTGCGCAACAGAACGCGCACGGCGACGCTGTTGCGGGTCTCGCACGATCTGAGAACCCCGATCCAGTCTTTGCTGGCGGCAACCGATGCCGTGCTTCAGGGGCAGGGCGCCGATGGCCCTTCTGCGGACGAGCGGCGCGCAAAAATGCAGCGGTCGGCGGAATTGGCGCTCAGCCATATCGACAATGTTATCAAGGTTATCCGCGGCGAATTGACCACGGCCGACATCCAGTCTGACGAGAATTTCAACCTGACCGAAGAAGTCCGCGCAACGCTGGACATGATCGAACCGATTGCCAGTGCCCGCGGCGCATCCCTGACGCTGCGCCTTGATCCGCCGGAAGATGTGAATGTGCATGGTCCGGTGCGGTTTGTACGGGCCTTGTTGCAGAATATGTTCGACAATTCGGTGAAACATGGCGGCGCAGCTATTGACGTTCAGCTGACATGTTCAACCCTCCCGGCGACGACCGATGCAGCACCGGCGGTGGCGATCATGGTCGAAGTGTCCGATCAGGGCGGCGGGCTGCCCGATGCACAAAAAGCGCGTTTGCTGCGCGCCCTTGATCAGACCGATGCAGCGCAAACCCGCCAGACAGCGGGCGCAAACGACCCCGCAAACGGCCGCCCTTCGGCAGGTTTGAATGTTATGGCCCATGCCCTGGGGCAACTTGGTGGCGCGCTGGAGCTGCTGGACCGGGCCGCGAACGGTGCCCCCATCGCCACGGGCGAAACCGCAGAGGTGGCGGGCACCATCCTGCGCGCCCGATTCGAGCTGCCACCTGCCGATCCGACAGCGATCCAGACACCTGCACCTGCGTCCGACGGTCCGAACGGCCCCGACGGCTTGATGCTGGATGGCGTGGGAATTCTGGTGGTCGAAGACAGCCCCTCCAGTCGCGACTGGCTTGTGCATTGCCTTGGAACCGCCGGCGCCAGCGTGATGTCCGTTGAAAACGGTCTGCGCGCGCTTGATGTCCTGCAAGGCGAAGGCGCGGTGCAAGAGGTCGACCTGATGCTGACCGACATGACCTTGCCCCATATGAATGGGGTTGAACTGGTCCAGCGCATCGTTGCCGGACAAGCGGCGGGCACATTGGCATGGCGTGGCAAGATGCTGGGCCTGACCGCGCACAGCGACGCGGGATTGCGCAAGGCCTGTCTGGATCTGGGTATGGCGCAGTTGCTGGAAAAACCGATCCGCAGCGCTGATCTTTGTCGAACGGTGCATGATCTCGTGCGCGCAACCGATACAGCCGGCCGGTCTGCGCCAACCGACTCCTCCATGCAAAAACCGGGGCAGGGGGCCGATTGTTCGGCCACGCAACCGCTGGCCATGAGCATGATTGACGAGCTGGTCGACCAACTGGGCATAGACGGGACACGCGGTTTCATGCGGCGCGCCAATGCCGAAGCGCAGGCGGTGTTCGAAGACATGACGCGGACGGGCATCCATCAGGACACCGGCAGGATGCTCCATGCCGCCACCGGGGCATGCGGGTTGACAGGGCTCAAGCTGCTGGAACGGTCGCTGCGCGCCCTTGAGCTGAGCCTGAAGGCCGCGCAACCTGTTTTGCAATCGCAACTGGATGACCTGCAAGAAGCGCTGGCTTCGACCACGCGTGCAATTGAAAACTTGGGTCAAGACGCTGACGCCGGATGATTGTCTAACCAATCATCTGTGATATAAGTCCTTTCTTGTCGCAGAAGGGCAGGCCACCGGAACCGGAATGGAAGCAGGTTGGTTGATATAAGATTAATAAATGCGGCTTAGGTTGATGTGGAACGTATGACAAACTCAAAAACCCTCAGGGTTCTAATCGCAGACGATCATGCAATGGTTCTGGAGATGTTCGAACAATTCTTGTCCGCACTTCCGGATTTCGAAGCGCAGACCGCGCCCGATCTCGACAGTGCAATCAGCATAATCGACAAAGAAGGGCCATTCGATCTGGTCCTTGTTGATCTGGATATGCCGGGAATGAACGGCATTGCCGGTCTCAGCAAGGCGATCGAACGAAACAGCAACAAGCCGGTTGGTATCCTGACCAGCAACCCGACCCCGCATGTGGTGTCCGAAGCGCTGGCGATGGGCGGTGCGGGAATCGTACTGAAAACAGAATCGCTTAAGAACCTGACCAATGAAATCCGCTTTATGGCAAACGGCGGACGCTATGTTCCGATCGAGCTGATCGACCGGCAAAGGGTCAAGACACGCGAAAGCACCGGTGCCACCCTGTCAGACCGTGAAATGACGGTTCTGGCACTGCTGGCCGAAGGCAAACCCAACCGCGAGATTGGCAATGATCTTGGGCTGGCCGAAGCCACCGTGAAAATGCACGTCAAATCCATCTGCTCGAAACTGGGTGCAAACAACCGCACGCAGGCGGTGATTGTCGCGCGTGACATGGGTATATTCTAGACCGGCCAGCATGCCGGCATGCGTTGCATCCCTAAGTATGTGTGATGTAGGCTGAACCTGTGATTTTCCGGCATGGGGACAGAGTGCTTTGGCAAAACCAGTGATCGTTTTCGCAGGCGCCGTTTATCCCGGCCAATTCGGACGGCTGTGCGATTATCTGCGCCAAACCGGGCTGGCCGAAACCTATTTCCTGACGACGCCCGGACATATGGAGCGCAACAAGGACCGCGGCGCGCATATTCTGGGATTCAAGCCTGACGGACCGATTGTCGGGGATCAGGGCTATTACTATTCGGCCAAGGTCGAGCGGTCCGCGCGTATCGGGCGCGGTGTGCTGAACGCCCTGCAAATCATGGACAAAAAGCGCAAGATCGACGTGGTGGTGGCGCATTCCCTGTGGGGCGCGCCGCATTTTCTGTATGACGAGATCGACGCGGCCATTGTCAGCTATATCGAATTTCCCAGTTTTCGCGCCCACGGTTGGGATCCGGCCTATCCGCCGGACCAGTCGCAGCGCCTGAGCGACCGCAACACCGAGATGCTGAATTTTCATCAGGCGCTGCGCAGCGATCTGGTGATTTGCCCCAGCCGTCATGCCAAACAGATGTTCCCCAAAGTTCTGCAATCCAACATCGAAGTGCAGCTTGAGGGCTTTGATTTCGCCGCGATGCCAGAACCCGAGGCCCCCGACACCGCGCGTCCGTTTACCATCGGCTTTTCGGCCCGTGACCTGTCTTCGGCCAAAGGATTCGAAACCTATGTACGGCTTGCAGACAAGCTGGTGGGGCAGGGTGTTGATGCCCGGTTTGTGGCCTTTGGCGGCGCGGATGAATCCACCTATGGCTATGAAGGTCAGGCCGTTCAGCGCGCGCATGACGGCGCAGTCGCGAACTTTCGTGACCATTTGATGCTGGCCTATCCGCGCGCTGCCGACGTGATCGAATATCCCGGCAAGCTGCCTTACGACGAATTCTCGAAACGCATCGCGCAGGTGGATCTGTTTCATTATCCACTGCAATTCGGCGTGGCGAACTGGGGCTTGGTGGAAATCCTCGGGCGGGGTGGCTGTGTGCTGGCGCCGGATCGTGGCTATGCGGCTGAGCTGATCCAGAATGACATCAACGGTCTGTTGCTGCCCGACGATGATGACGCCTGGATCGCGGCCACGCTGGCGCTGCGCGACGATCCTGCACGCCGCCTGCGTTATGGTCAGGCCGCGCGGGCGATGACCCGTCGGCAATACGATCTGTCAGCCGTCGCGCCGCGCTATATGGGATTGTTCCGTCAGGCGATGACCAACCGCGATGTGCGGCTGTCAAAAGCGGGTGGTCAGGCTTAGCCCGAAGACCTGCCGCTCGTCGCCGGGTTGATGTTCGAATGGCGTGGCCACAAACAGCGATACCGGCGTCTTGCCCACGTCAAACACCACTGACACGCCGAAACTGCTGCGCCGGTGCCAGCTGTCGTCGATGGTGCCGCCCAGCGTGTCGTCCAGATCCCAGTTTGCGCCGGTGTCCACGAACACACCGGCACGAAACGGGGTGCGATAGATCTCGCCAAAGTCGCGCTGTAGCTCGATAGACGCCTTGACGAATGTATTGCCTCCAAGCGCATCCGTGCCGTCGCGCGGGCCAATGCCACGCGGGGCAAAGCCGCGGAACGTATCGGCGCCGGGAAAAAACCGGTCGATTGTGCGGGTGTTGTTGCCACTGGTCCCGCTGACCGCACCAGCGTCAAATCCGAACAGCAGCCGCGTATCGCGCGACAGCGGAAACTGCATTTGCGCGGCAAAACGGGTGTCGGACAACGGATCGTCCGTGCCGATGTTCCAGAAATACTGATCCAGGCTGACACGATAGGCGAACTGATCCCAATCTTCCTTGCCATCGCGGGCAGGGGCGCTTTGTTCATGCCGCAAGCCAAGCCGGACATAGGGGGCGGAAATTCCGTTGGTTGCCTCTTGCATCAACAGGACGCTTGCGGTCGGGTCCAGATCGTACATGCGGTGATCGCGATACCCGATGCCCCCTTCCAGGCGCGTGGTTTCGGAGAGCGACCATGCCAGATAGGTTTCGGCGCGAACGGTTTCATAGGTATAGCTGCGATCGTTGTATTCTTCACGCCCGGCCACCAGATCAAAGCCCAGATCAAGCGCGGTTTCAAAAGCTTCTGTGCGATAAAGACTAAGGCCGCCACGCTGGACTTCTTCGCCAAATTCCAGATTGACCGCCCCATAGGTCCGGTCGAACAGGTTGTAGCGTTCATAGGACAGGCTGCCGGTGATACCGTCCTGTGAGACATAGGCCAGCGATGCATCGACACGGCCGGGTCTTGTGTCCAGCTCTTGCACGGTAATCACCAGCGTATCGCCTTCGCGCGACAGTGCGACGCTGTCGAACACGCCTGTCGACATCAGGCAATCTTCAATCGCGCGCAGTTCGATATCAAGATAGTCAATGCCCGGTTCGGCCCCGCAGGTCATACGAATGTCTTCTGCGGGAATAAACTGGGCCCCACGCACCACGACCGTGTTCATCACCTTGGACAGAACCGGCGTGCTGGCGGTCGCAGCGATACCGCAGGCCGCAGCGGCCAGCAGGGTTTTGGTACAGCTCAGGATGGTGCTTACACCGGCGATTGGCAGTCTCGGCAAAGGGCAGTCTTTCTCTTGTTCATTGCATCTCTGCAACGGGGCGCGTGCATTCGGGCTTATTGCAATCTGGCTTTCAGCAGAGGACGTGTCAAATAGCTTAGCACCGAGCGCTTGCCGCTTTCGATATCGACCTGCGCAATCATACCCGGGCGAATTGCAAACTGTTCGCCATGTCGTTCCAGATAGCTGCGCTCGGTCTTGACCATGACCCGATAGAAATCCTGCGGACCCTGCGGTGTGTCCTCTTCGACCGTGTCTTCCGAAATTTGGGTGACCGTGCCGCGCAGGTCGCCATAGGTGGCAAAATCATAGGCCGTGATCTTGACGCTGGCGGGCATACCCGGCGCGATAAAGGCCACATCGCGCGGCAGCACCTTGGTTTCGATAATCAGCTGGTCATCAGTGGGTGTGATTTCCATGATCGGCTCGCCCGGCTGCACGACACCGCCAAGTGTGGTGATGTCGATGTTGTTGACCCGCCCCGCGACAGGCGAGCGGATTTCCGTGCGCTGGAATTCGTCCTCTTTCTGGATCAGATCCTGCTGGATCATCAACAGCTTGGCCCGGCGTTGCGCCAGATCCTTATAGGCGTCCTGCACATAGACATTGCGGGTTTCGCTGATCTTGCCGTCGATCTCGGCCTTTTTCTGCTCCAGTTGCAGCAGGTTGATCTTGCTCACCGACCCGCTGGCCGTCAGCGGACGGGTGATGTCGATCTGTTCCTGAATGGCGGTCTGCTCGGCTTCAAGCGCGCTCAGCGACGCTTCAAGCTTGGTGCGGCGTGCGTTGAACAGGCGCAGCTCGGTCACTTCGGCGGGGTTCGGCTCGGCCCCAAAGTCCAGCTCGGGTCGTTCCAGAACCTCGGCTTGCAGCCGCGCAACCTCGGCGGTCAGTGCGGTGATTTCCGACTGGGCAGACAGAAAGGCGGATTGCGACCGCGTCGGATCGAGCCGTGCCAGAACCTGGCCCGCATCGACTATGTCGCCCTCGCTGACAGCCAGATGCGAAAGAATACCCCCTTCGAGGCTTTGGATGGTCTGCATCCGCCGCAGCGGGATCACCCGCCCGTCGCCCCGCGTAATTTCATTGATCTCTGCAATTGCGGCCCAGGTGACCGCGATGATGAGCGATAGTACAATTGTCTGGATGGTCAGCTTGGCCATCCTCAGCGTCTGCCTGCGATAACTGCCATCCATGTGGCTGGTTGTCAGGGCGTCTATGCTGGTCATGTGACTGCTTTCACCGGATGTTTCTGAACAGAATTGGCCCGTGCCGAATTCAGGATTTGCAGCAGGTCGCCATCACGCGCGACGCGGCCCTCTTTCAGAACAACGGCACGTTCGGTCAGCGCCAACAGTTCGCGCTTGTGTGTCGAAATCACCGTTGTGCGCCCGACCAGCCAGGTTTTCATATGGTCGATCACCTTGCTTTCGGTGATGTGGTCAAAGGCAGCGGTGGGTTCGTCCAGCAAGACCACTTTTGGATCCTGCAACAGCACCCGTGCCAGACCGATCGACTGGCGCTGACCGCCCGACACGTTGGCATTGCCCTGCAATTGCAGATCAAGCCCGCGCACATGGCGGCGCACAAAAGACCCAAGCCCGACGGCGTCCAGCGCCTCCAGCAGCTCGTCATCCGAATGCAGGCCGTGATCCAGCAACAGATTGTCGCGCAGGGTGCCTTGAAACAACGCAACGCTTTGCGGCAAATAGCCGATCTGGCGACGCCGGTCGATCGGATCGATCTGGGACAGCGACAGGTTGTCGATCAGAACGCTGCCCGCCTGCGGATCGGTCAGGCCGGCCATCAGCCGCAACAGTGTCGATTTTCCGGCGCCGTTGCCGCCCAACAGGGCAATGCGTTCGCCTGCTTCGATTTTCAGCTCGGGGATCGCGATGACCGGTGGCGCCTGCGGATCGTGACGGAACACAACGTCTTCGATCTTGTAGCCCCCCGCCATCGACGCGGCGCGCACAAAGTGGCGGTCGCTGGGGCGTTCGACGGGCAGGGCGATGATCTCGTCCAGCCCTTCCATTGCCGCGCGCACCTGTTGCCAGCGTGCCAGCAGCCCCGCAACCTGACCCATCGGGGACATGGTGCGGCTGGACAGAAGGGTACAGGCAATCAGGCTGCCAACAGTCAACTCGCCCGCGCTGATCAGATAGACCCCGGCAATGATCACACCGGCATAGGCCAGCTTTTGCACCGTGCTGACCAGTTGGGTCATGATGTTGGTAATGCCGCGTGTCTTGATCGCGGTTGTCGCCATGGTGGCGGACAGTTGCGCGTGGGCGCGTTGCAAACGCCCCTCGGCGCGCGATGCCTTGACGGTTTCAAGGTTGGAAATGGTTTCCAGCAACAACCCGTTCAGCGCCGCCGCTTCGCGCGCGCTTTCGCGCGATGCCGCCGCCAGTTTCTTTTGCATCAGCAAACCGGGCAGAATGGTTGCCACCACGCCTGCCAGAACCACAAGCGCAACGGGCCCGCCGATAAACCAGATCACCGCCACAAAGATCAGCACAAAGGGCAGATCGCAGATCGCCGTTACCGTGCCCGAGGTGAAAAATTCGCGCACCGTCGCAAAGTCGCGGACCTGGTTGGCAAACACACCCGTCGATGCGGGTTGGTGTTTCAATCGCATATTGGCCACTTTGTCGAACAGCTGCGCCGACAGCCGCAGATCCAGATCGCGGCCCGAAACATCAACCAAAGTTGACCGCATCAGCCGCAGCAACAGTTCCAGAACAATGGCAATGCCAACGCCGCTGGCCAGAATCCACAGCGTGTCAAAGGCGTTGCTGGGCACCACGCGGTCATAGACCTGCATCGAAAACAACGCCGTTGCCACCGCCAGAATATTGGCGGCAAAAGACGCCAGAATGACATCGCGGTAGATCACCCAGTTGCTTAGAACCGGCCCTAAAATCCAGTGACGCTTGTCGGCGCTTTTCTCGTCCAGGCGGTCCGACACAATGTCGATGGGCTTTGAAATCAGAACCCGCCCGTCATGCAATTTTTCCAGCTCGGCACGGGTCCAGTCACTGCGGCCACCCCCGGCTTCGGGCAGGATGACGCGGGCATTGGTCTCGGTCAGGTTTTCCAATACAACGGTGCGCCCGCTTTTCAGGAACAGCAGGGCGGGCAGGCTGTGATCGGGAATGTTTTCCAGCGTTTCGTTGCTGATCCGGCAGCTCATATTGACACGACGCAGCGCCAGACCGGCAAGCTCTGCATTGCTTTTGCCGCCTTGGGATTTGGGAAGCCCGTCCGTCAGCTGACTGGCGGACGTGGCGACACCTTGCACACGGCACAGCTCGACCAGACCTTCAATCAGCGGGTCAGAGGGTTTTTGGTCTTTCATCCGTGCGTCCATTCCATCGTCATGCTTTGCCTACTGCGTTGCAGAGGCAGAAATGAGCAGTGTCCCCAACACGCCCAAATCATGTGCTGCACGGTACTCAGTGCGTTTGCGTTCGTCGTAAGTGTCGATTTTGTCGATCTGTGAATCATACAGATCACGGCCTGTTGTCAGCAGGTCCAGCAACTCGCGCTGGCCGCCGACAAACTGCTCTTCATAGTTGTCCAGAACACGTTGCGCTTCGACCAACTGCTGGCCGCGGGCGCGCTCGGTTCTGCTTAGAATACTGATTTGCTGCTGCGCGCTTGTGGCGGTGTTGGTTAGGTTTCGTTCAACAGCAAACAGCGTTGATTTTGCGCCCTGCAATTCCAATTGCGCCGACTGCACGCGACGTTTCCCAAGCCCGCTGGAACTGAGATCGACGCCTGTGGAAATACCGATGGCGGTGCGGCTCCTGCCACCGTTCAGATCGGCGCGGCCCTGTGCTTGCAATTTAATCGTGGGCAGGCGCGAGGCCTTGGCAGTTTCGACGCCGGCGGCAGCCTCGTCAGCGCCGGCGCGGGCAGCGACATAGTCGGGGGCAATGCGCACAGCCGACCGGATTTTAGCGGCTTGCGAATAGCGGCGCGCAAAGCCCAGCTCGGGTGGCGATTGAACCGAAGCTGTTTCCCGTCCAACCAGAAATGCAATCTGCGACAGCGCAATCTGGCGGTTTGCGACCAGTTGCGACAACTGGTCCTCGGCGCGCGAGATCTCAAGTCGCGCGCGCGCGACCTCGCCATTGTCACTGATCCCGGCCCTGGCGCGATCCTGGGCCTGTCCGGCGATCCTGCGGGCAAAACTGGTATAGCTGCGCGTGCGCGCGATCTTTAGATCAAGCGTTTCAACGTCGATAAAGAATTCCGCCACCTGAAGCGTCAGCCCCTCGACCGCCATTTTCAGATCAGACACCGCCTGTACGCGCACATGCGAAGCCGCGTCGATCTTGCTGCGGATCAGCCCCCAGTCGAACAACACCTGTGACACGGTCAGCGTGATGCCGGGGCCGTTTGAGTCTGTTGTCGAACTGTCACCCGAAACGCTGATGCTGGGATAATAGGCGTCGCGCTCGGCCTGAATGTCGATGGTCCGGCTTGCAACGATCTGGCGCAGCGCCCCGATGTCTCCGTCCCGTTCGGTCGCCTCAAGCACCGCACTGCGCAAGGACATTTGCGCGGCAACAGGCGTGGCCAGCAGCGCAAGAGATAGCAACACGGCGCAATAGGTGGTCAGTCGGGGCAGTGGCGTCAGATGCATCAAATGACCTCCGTCATCAGATCGATTAACAAATTGTCCTGCGCGTCCGCGATTGGCAGCAGGGACGGGTCCGTCGAATCTGCGCTCAGGAAACCATCGGTTTCGGGCATTTTCGTGTCAAATTCGACTTCGGGGGTGATTTCGGCATCGGAAAAATCACTTTCCGGGGGGGCTGCAGCGGAAAATTCCGTATCAAATTCAGAATCTTGCAGTATCTGATCCTCCGGGCCGGTCAGTTCTTCGATGGCTGCCGCAAATTCGGCCTGATCGGACACCTGAAACTGGACTTCCGGCCCCTGCGCGCCAGAGTCCGATCCACCACCGCCGCCCGACAAGAAACTGATACCGCTGCCCAAGGTGAACCCCGCGCCCGTGATCAGGGCCAAGTCGCCCCAACCGTCAGCGTCGGCATCTGAACCGGCCGCGTCAGGTGAAGACGTGGCCGGACTTTCAACGCTTTGCATCGCCTCGGTGGTTTCGGCGCTTTGCGGAAAATCGGGTTCTGGCCCCATCAGGCCGGTCACAAGAGGTTCGCCGCTGGCTGACATAAGACGGCTGAAATCACCATCTGGACCAATGACAAAGAAATCATCCAAATGCAGTGTTTCACCGTTGGACAGACCTACAACCAGATCTCCACCAACTTTTTCAGTGCCAACAATCGAAACGCCCGGCGCCAAAGACACATCCGTCGGGGCGTCAAGCATCAGACGCGACGTGAACTGTGTATGTGCCGGCTGGTTTGCGCCCTTTTCATGTGTGGTTACTGCGACTGCCACCGCTAGACCTCTTAATTACAACACAGATGCCTTTCAAAACGCTCTTAAGTCCCCTGATCTAAGAACGCCTGCGGCATCTATCTTTTGATTGTTACAAACAACTTTCGAACACTTTTTGCCTATGTTTCGACTGTTAACCGAATATTGAACCTATTTCAAGGCAAGACTATGACCAATAGTTGTATTTCTGTGTTTTATGGCAAACACAGGTTGCAAAAAATATAATACTTATCAAACACTTGAACTGATACAGGCACAGGTTTAGGTTGTGGGAAGCTAAAAAATCTCCCACAAAACCCAAAAATTTCAGGCGATTTAGACCGCGTCGTCCTCGCCATGACCGCCAAACAGCCCGCCAACAAGCGATGAGCTATGGTCGAACAGAACATTCAGAGCATCTTCAACAGACTCGTCCAGGAACACGCCGCTGTCGGCCGGCTCGGCAGCCGGGACGTCTTCGGAAGGTCCATCAACAGGCGTGTCGTCGTTCTGGAACAGCTGGTCAAATGTGCTGGATTCAGCGAACAGGTCTTCGACCCCGCCCGCAAGAATATTGTTCAGCAGGCCGTCAATCTCCGGATCGGATTCATCTGCGCCTGTGTCATCTGAAAGCGCAAGCACCCCTTGATCAATCAAGGAGCCGGACAGGCTTTCGCCACCACTGAGCCCTGCAAACAGATCATCGGAACCATCGTCCGCACCCGGCACATCCAGTCCGAAAATATCACCTTCACCCAGCAACCCTTCGAAAATCGAAGGCGCGCGCGTATCTTCGGGCGTATCGGATTCACCAAGCAGATCCAGCGCACCATATTCGCCGATCAACGTATCCAGGAAACCGTCATCACCCTCTTCCGTCAGCGGGTCGGTGGCAGCAGCCGCTGTTTCAACCGCATCCGCAACCACCGGGGTGACAAGGGCAGCAGACGCATCAAGGCCGCTGCTCAACGTGTCTTCAACAGTCTCGGCGGTTTCGGTCGCATCCATGACCAAGGGATCGGCAATCGCCGCAGAAGTTGCGGCCATTTCGCTCGTGGTTTCAGTCACTGTTTCTACAGGTGCACCGACCGCATCCAGTGCCGATGCCGTGAAGGCACCGCCCAGCAGACCACCCACAAGGCCGTCATCGCCCAGAATGCCATCGGTCAGGGACTCAACGGTCTCGGTCGCTGTCTCCACTACGTCTGGCACAACTTCTGTGACCGTCTCGACGGTCTCGGCCACCGTTTCAACCACATCGGGCACGACTTCGGTGACAGTTTCGACTGTTTCTGCAACCGTCTCGGTCACCGCCTCAACCGGCGCGCTCACCGCATCCAGCGGCACATCCGCAGCGCCACCGCCCAGCAGACCACCCACAAGGCCGTCGTCGCCCAGAATGCCATCGGTCAGGGACTCGACGGTCTCGGTCGCTGTCTCCACTACCTCGGGCACAACTTCGGTAACTGTCTCGACGGTCTCGGTCACCGTTTCGACCACATCGGGCACAACCTCTGTGACCGTCTCGGCAACCGCCTCAACCGCCGCGCTCACCGCATCCAGCGGCACATCCGCAGCGCCACCACCCAGCAGACCACCCACAAGGCCATCGTCGCCCAGAATGCCATCGGTCAGGGACTCGACGGTCTCGGTCGCTGTCTCCACTACCTCGGGCACGACTTCGGTAACTGTTTCGACGGTCTCGGCCACCGTTTCGACCACATCGGGCACAACTTCGGTGACAGTTTCGACTGTCTCGGCAACCGCCTCAACCGGCGCACTGACCGCATCCAGCGGCACATCCGCAGCGCCACCGCCCAGCAAGCCACCCGCAAGGCCGTCGTCGCCCAGAATGCCATCGGTCAGGGACTCGACGGCCTCGGTCGCTGTCTCCACTACGTCGGGCACGACTTCGGTGACTGTTTCAACGGTCTCTGCAACCGTCTCGGTCACCGCTTCAACCGGCGCGCTCACCGCATCCAGCGGCATATCCGCAGCGCCACCGCCCAGCAGACCACCCACAAGGCCGTCGTCGCCCAGAATGCCATCGGTCAGGGACTCGACGGTCTCGGCCACCGTTTCAACCACATCGGGCACGACTTCGGTGACAGTTTCGACTGTTTCTGCAACCGTCTCGGTCACCGCCTCAACCGGCGCGCTCACCGCATCCAGCGGCACATCCGCAGCGCCACCGCCCAGCAGACCACCCACAAGGCCGTCGTCGCCCAGAATGCCATCGGTCAGGGACTCGACGGTCTCGGTCGCTGTCTCCACTACCTCGGGCACAACTTCGGTAACTGTCTCGACGGTCTCGGTCACCGTTTCGACCACATCGGGCACAACCTCTGTGACCGTCTCGGCAACCGCCTCAACCGGCGCGCTCACCGCATCCAGCGGCACATCCGCAGCGCCACCACCCAGCAGACCACCCACAAGGCCATCGTCGCCCAGAATGCCATCGGTCAGGGACTCGACGGTCTCGGTCGCTGTCTCCACTACCTCGGGCACGACTTCGGTAACTGTTTCGACGGTCTCGGCCACCGTTTCGACCACATCGGGCACAACTTCGGTGACAGTTTCGACTGTCTCGGCAACCGCCTCAACCGGCGCACTGACCGCATCCAGCGGCACATCCGCAGCGCCACCGCCCAGCAAGCCACCCGCAAGGCCGTCGTCGCCCAGAATGCCATCGGTCAGGGACTCGACGGCCTCGGTCGCTGTCTCCACTACGTCGGGCACGACTTCGGTGACTGTTTCAACGGTCTCTGCAACCGTCTCGGTCACCGCTTCAACCGGCGCGCTCACCGCATCCAGCGGCATATCCGCAGCGCCACCGCCCAGCAGACCACCCACAAGGCCGTCGTCGCCCAGAATGCCATCGGTCAGGGACTCGACGGTCTCGGTCGCTGTCTCCACTACCTCGGGCACAACTTCTGTGACCGTCTCGACGGTCTCGGCCACCGTTTCAACCACATCGGGCACGACTTCGGTGACAGTTTCGACTGTTTCTGCAACCGTCTCGGTCACCGCCTCAACCGGCGCGCTCACCGCATCCAGCGGCACATCCGCAGCGCCACCGCCCAGCAGACCACCCACAAGGCCGTCGTCGCCCAGAATGCCATCGGTCAGGGACTCGACGGTCTCGGTCGCTGTCTCCACTACCTCGGGCACAACTTCGGTAACTGTCTCGACGGTCTCGGTCACCGTTTCGACCACATCGGGCACAACCTCTGTGACCGTCTCGGCAACCGCCTCAACCGGCGCGCTCACCGCATCCAGCGGCACATCCGCAGCGCCACCACCCAGCAGACCACCCACAAGGCCATCGTCGCCCAGAATGCCATCGGTCAGGGACTCGACGGTCTCTGTCACTGTCTCCACTACGTCGGGCACAACTTCGGTGACAGTTTCGACTGTCTCTGAAACCGTCTCTGCAACCGCTTCAACCGGCGCACTGACCGCATCCAGAGGTGCATCCGCAGCGCCACCGCCCAGCAGGCCGCCCACAAGGCCGTCATCGCCCAGAATGCCATCGGTCAGGGACTCGACGGTCCCGGTCGCTGTCTCCACTACCTCGGGCACAACTTCTGTGACCGTCTCGACGGCCTCGGCCACCGTTTCGACCACATCGGGCACAACTTCGGTGACAGTTTCGACTGTTTCTGCAACCGTCTCGGTCACACCCAACACAGGGCCGCTGAGAATATCCACGGGCAGCGCTGCGTCTGCAAGCGGGGCGCTCACAGGCTCGGTTGCGGGCTGTCCACCCAACAATCCGCCCAGCAGACCACCATCGCCCAGCAGGCCGCCAACAAGACCGTCGTCACCCAAAAGACCGCCCACGAGGCCGTCATCTCCGAGCAAACCGCCTACCAGACCTTCATCGCCCAGCAGCCCGCCCACCAGGCCTTCGTCACCCAGAACAACGTCCACAACGGAATCGACGACGCCGCCGTCACCAACCAGCGGATCCAGCAGGCCGGTGTCACCGCCAATCAGCCCACCGATCAGCCCGTCATCGCCAACCAGATCGTCGACAAGGCCCAGCACAACGCCGTCCTCACCCAAAAGCGAGTCCACAACCCCGTCATCACCAAGGACAACATCAACAACAGTGCCTACGACTCCATCGTCGCCCAGAATAACATCAACGATACCCTCGTCGCCCAGCACCACATCAACAATGCTGTCCACAACGCCGCCATCACCCAGAACGACATCAACAACGGAATCGACGATCCCGCCATCCCCAAGGACGGTGTCCAGTACAGTATCGACAACGCCACCGTCGCCCAGAACCGTATCGATGACAGTGTCCACGACACCATCATCGCCCAAAACGGCATCAACAACCGTGCCCACACCACCCGCCACGTCGGGTGGCGAAGTTTGCGGGTTGCTTGGGGCGACTGTGGCATCTGGCACAGACGGATTGCCGGAAGCGGGCGCTGTCGGCTGCGCGCTGGCGCCGGGTGCCGCGGCGGCAGGCTCTGCCTGGGGTGACTTTGCCACCGGCGCCACAAAGGGCTGATCCTCGGGTACGGCGTGCAAGGGGCCCGCGCCAAGGCTGGCCAGCTCGGGGCCTGCGGCGTCGTCACCATTTGCAGAAGAACCTGTTTCAACGCTCACACTTGCCGCATCACCAGCCTGCGCCGCGAAATCCAGTCCGGCAGCAGCCTGCACAGCGGCGCTGTCTTCCCCGCTGGTCGGGGCCGTCCGATTCGGCGCATCCTTGGTGGGAATCAGGCTGTCACCCTCGGGCAGGGTGGCCGCAAATGCCTGCAATCCGTCGGGCGAACCGCTTTGCACGGCAAGGCCCATACCAATGGCCACAGCCGTCGCGGAAACGCCGCTGAAACGCCCGCCCTTCTCGATCGAATCCTGTATCTCACGACCCGTCGCGGTCAGGCTAACTGCCTGATCAATATGACTTTCGCGCACGCGTGTGCCGCTGAGATCTTGACGCTTGCCCACCTAGGCAACTCCATTTTTAAGTACACGCGGCATGAACCCGCCAACGCGTTTTGAAAGAGGGTGCGACAGGAAAATCCGACAGGTTGGCAGCCACACATACTTTCGAATAGTTCCTTATCCATATATGATGGATTAGAGAAAATCCATACTATAGGCTAAGATATAAATACTATGGTATGCTCTTGTGTGTGATTTTGGCAAGCCCGAAGCGCATTTTCCGCGGCCCGGCCGTTGCACCGGCCCCAAATCTGCGCCGACCGATGCGTGGCGCGCATCACCGGCTGCACCCGCTGAAATTCATAAAGCGTTCATAGCAACTTGCTGACGCTGCCAGCGCGCTGCAAGCCCTGTCTGTCCCCAGTGCTTTGCGAGGCTTGCCAATGTGATCGTCTGCATGCCTTGTAAAACAGGGCACTTATCGGCACCCAATCCAGGCAGGCCACACATCCGAGCAAAACTAAAGTATGTATTCCTGCCAGCGGGCCCTGGAATTGCACAGGGAAACGGCGCGGCATCGTCAATTCGCGGGTCAACTCACCTGGCGGTAGGTATCCTCGGCAAGAAGTTTTGGCTGTGGTGCGTCGTTGATAGCCAGGGAGAGGTGCCCGTTGACCCTGATGGCCTGCCTCAGGGCAGGCCTTTCACCACCCCTTTGACGACCAGTTTCTGAATGTCTGCCGCCTGAAGCCCCAGTTCGCCGGACAAGATGTCAAAGGTGTTTTCCCCCAGCATCGACGGTGCGGTGGCTGGGGCCGGGCCGACGCCGTCGAACCGGATCGGTCCGCGGACCAGCTTCATGTCACCAAGTTCGGGGTGCGTGACCTGTTCGACAAGACCCTGTTGGGCAACGTGGTCTTGTTCCAGCGCCTCGCCTATGGACAGGATCGGGGCGCTTGGCACATCGAAATCTTCCAGCCGTTGCAGCCAATAGGCGGTCGTGTCCTGCGTCATGCGGTCATGGATGATGGGTTGCAGGGCATCACGATTGGCCAGCCGCGCGTCGTAAAGCGCAAAGCGGGGGTCTTTTATAAGATCCTCGCGGTCGAGGCTGCGGGCGAAATTGTGCCAGAACCGTTCTGTCAGGCAGGCCACGATGACATGGCCGTCAGACGTGGCGAACGATCCATAGGGCACAATGCTGGGGTGGTGCGTGCCAACGGGCTGCGGGCTTTGGCCGGTGACAAAATAGATTTGCGACAGATAGCCCTGCAATGCGATCAGGCTGTCGAGCATTGCGACCTCGATATGTTTGCCGCGTCCGGTGGCATTGCGTTCGTGCAGGGCGGCCAGCAGGCCGAACACCGAAAAGATGCTGCCCGCCATGTCGCCCAAAGGGATGCCCAGTTTGTTCGGAGCTTGGCCCGGTTCGCAATTAACGCTCATCACGCCGGAAAGCGCCTGTGCGACGATGTCAAAGGCGGGCTTGTCGCCGTGCGGGCTGTTGGCGCCGAAGCCGGTGATCGAACAATACAGCAGCCTGTCGTTCCGGGCGCGCAGCGTCTCATAGCCCAGCCCCAGACGGTCCATCACGCCGGGGCGAAAATTTTCCAGAACGATGTCGCATTGCGCGGCCAGATCTTTGGCAATCTGCATTCCTTCGGGGGATTTCAAATCAATCGAGATGCTTTTCTTGCTGCGATTGAGCGCGATGTAATAGTGGCTCATGCCGTTTTGAAAGGGCGGAAAGTTGCGGGTTTCGTCGCCGGATGTGATCGGTTCAACCTTGATAATTTCGGCACCAAGGTCGGCCAGCACCATGCTGGCATAGGGGCCGGACAGGATGCGGGAAAAGTCGAGAACCCTGATGCCAGCCAGCGGCCCTGCGGGGGTTGGTTCGTGGGTGTTGTTCATGGTTTCTCTTTCGATGTCTTTGAAATTTTCATGACCGCCGAGGCGCTTGCAATCTGTCTGCCGTCACAGGTGATGTCGGCATCGACAAAGATCAGCGACCGCGTCGCCTGACGGATTGAGGGGTGGACTTTCAGCAAGTCGCCCGCGCGGGCGGCGCCCAGAAAACGGGTTTCCATTTGCACGGTGACGGTGGGCTGACGGTCTGCTGCGTTCCATGCGGTGATGGCAATGACCTGATCCAGCAGGCTGGTCAGGACACCACCATGCACGATCCCCAGATGGTTCTTGTGCTGCGCGCCGGTTTGCAGCGCATAGCTGTGGTTGCGATCCGCATCTGTTGCCCGCAAAAGCGGGCCGATCAGCGCCATGAACCCGTCAATTTTCATTTCCCGCCAGTTTTCTGACGCGATGTCACCTGTCGTCACGATTCACCTCCCAGTGTCGATCTGCATGTTTTCGATGTCTTCCCGAATGCTTGTCATTGCCTTGACCAGCTTGGGGATTTCCTTGTCTTTCAGGCGCTCGGAAATGCCGATGGCAACAATCGAGCGGTTCATTTTGTTGTCTGACCCAAAGACAGGAACCGCCACCACCGTAACGCCGGAAATATAGCTGCCCTGATCCACCGCATAGCCGCGGGTGCGGGCGGTTTCGACTTCGGCACGCCATTGTTCAAGGCTGGGGGGGTGATCCCATGTGAGCTTTTTGAAGCGGGTGGCCAGTTCGGTTTCGTCCTGTTCGTTGAACGCGGCGAACAGGCGGCCCGTGGCGCTGATGAGGGCGGGAAAGCGGCTGCCCAGATCGACCTGTAGCCGGAAGGGGATGTTGGACTGGGACAGCGCCACAACCACCATCTGCCCCGGTTCGGACAATTGGGTGGCAATGCCGGTCACGCCGAATTTTTCCGACATCTGCGACAGTTTGGGCTGGATCAGGGTCGAGAATGTATTGCGCTGAAGCGCGGCCCGCGCGAGGGGCAGAATGCCGATTCCGATCGTGTAGCGTTTCAAGTTCGAATCGAATTCGACCAAACCCTCATCTTCGAGAACCCGCAGGATGTGCAGGCAGGTGCTGGGGATCAGCCCCAGCTCCCGGGCGATGGGATTGACGCCCACCGGCTCGTTCGAGCGTGCCAAAAACCTCAGTATTGCAAGGGCGCGCGTGACTGCAGGCACCTGCCGTTTGGTTGTGGATTTCTTGTCTTCACCAGTCATTTCAGGCCTCATCCCGATGTGATTTCATTGTCTATATACAACGATATAACCATATTGACAATAGATGATCGGTCTCACTACCCTTGTCAACGAGCCAGGGCACAGCTTGTTCAGCAGCCTGCGGAAATTTTTGGGAGGAGACGGGAATGACCCGGTTGACGGAATTCACGTCCTATGCGGACGCTCAAAAGCACTACTCGAAAGAAAAGCTTTGGGAGCTGTTCGACGGCGATACAGCGCAGTTCAACATCTCGCACGAATGTCTCGACCGGCATGTCGACGGCGACAAGGTGGCGCTGCGGATCGCGCATTCTGACGGCGCGGACGAGGTGCTGACCTTTGAAGAGGTGGCGCGCCGGTCTTCGCAGATTGCGCATTATCTTGAGGCCAAGGGGATCACGAAAGGCGACCGCGTTGCCGTGATGATCGAACCGTCGCTGGCGTTCTATGCGGCAATGTTCGGGGTGATCAAAAGCGGGGCCGTCGCGGTGCCGATGTTTTCGCTGTTCGGGCCGGATGGCATTCGGTTGCGGGTGGGCGATTGCAAGCCTGCGCTGTTTTTCACCAATGCCGAAAAAGCGCCCGATGCGGTTGCGGGCGGGGCCCGGAATGTCACCGTTGTCGATCAGGATTTTCTGGACGGGCTCAGCGATTTTCCCGCGACCTATGACTGCACAACGTCGGGGCGTGATCTGGCGGTTCTGCAATATACATCCGGGACAACACGGGCATTGCCTGCGGCGGTGAAACACAGCCACCAGTCTATCGTGACGCTGATGGTGGCGGCATTGTATGCAACGGGCATTCGCCCCGGCGACCGTTTCTTTTGCCCGTCATCGCCGGCCTGGGGGCATGGGCTGTGGCACGGCACGCTTGCGCCCATGGCGATGGGGGTGTCGACCGGCACATTCAGCGGCAAATTCGATGCGGTCCGTCTGCTGCGCGCCTTGCACGATTTTCGCGTCACCAACCTGACGGCTGCGGCAACGCACTATCGGATGATGCGCAATTCCGGCGCAGCCGAGGGCTTTTCCTATTGCTTTGACAAGCTGTCCTTCACCGGCGAGCCGATTGACTCGGAAACTGCAAACTATGTCGAACAGGTTTTCGGCACCAAGGTGCGGTCGATGTACGGCACCACCGAGATTGGCGTGATTATCGCCAACTATCCCGGTGCCGACGATCTGGAAGTACGCGACGGCGCGATGGGCAAGGCTGTGCCGGGCGTCGAAGTGGAAGTGCAGCGGCCCGACGGGTCACCTGCCGATCCGGGCGAAACCGGCGAGTTGATGGTCAAGAAACGCGGCCAGTGGTTTGAAACCAAGGATCTCGGCCGGGTTGATGCCGATGGCTATTTCTATCACGGCGGGCGGGCGGATGACGTGATTATTTCCGCCGGCTGGACCATCGGCGCGGTCGAGGTCGAGGACGCGGTGCTGAGCCATCCGGCGGTGGCCGAATGCGCCGTCATCGGCGCCCCCGACGAGCTGCGCGGACTGGTCGTCAAGGCCTATATCATCCTCAAGGGCGACGAGACGCCCGACCTGACCACCAGCATTCAGGACCATGTGCGCGCCAGACTGGCCCGCCACGAATACCCCCGACAAATCGAGTTTGTCACCGACCTGCCAAAGACACCCGCAGGCAAGGTGAACCGCAAAATCCTGAGAGATCAGGAAGCCGAAAAACTGGCCGCTGCGGAATGATCCGCCACGCCAATTCAGAATTTCAAGGAGAATGAAATGAACGAGATGACCCGCAAATTCCCGAAGATCACCGACGAAGGTCTGGAAGACCTGCGCAAGCGCGTCGGCGTCAAGATTGAAAAAACCGTCGAGCCCTGGTGCTATGAAGCGACCCGCGACAACATTCGCCACTATGCCCACGGCATAGGCGACGACAACCCGCTGTGGTGCGATCCCGAATACGCCAAAACCACCAAATACGGCGATGTTCTGGCGCTGCCCAGCTTCCTGTTTTCCACCAGCCGGATCATCTCGGGCTATGTGGGCGGTCTGCCGGGCGTGCATGCCATGTGGTCGGGCGCAAACTGGACATGGCACAAGCCGATCCTGCGCAACACCGAGTTCCGCACCGAGGCGTACCTGAAAGACCTGATCGAACATAACACCCGCTTTGCCGGCAAGGCGATCCAGCAGATCTATCACGTTGATTTCTATGACGCGAAGACCGGCGAAATGCTGGCCGAGGCGGACAGCTGGTGTTTCCGCACCGACCGCGATCAGGCGCGTGAAAACGGCACCAAGTATACCGAGGCCAAAAAGAACGGCCGCAAGGTTTGGACCGAAGCCGAGCTTCAGGAATACTATAAGTATTACGAGCAGGAAACGATCCGCGGTGCCGAGACCCGGTATTGGGACGACGTCAACGAAGGCGACGAACTGCCCACAATGGTCAAGGGTCCGATGACCGCGACCGGCTTTATCGCCTATGCCCAGGGCTGGGGCGGTCTGTATATTCGCGCCAACAAGCTGGCATGGCAGTTGCAGCAGAAACACCCCAGCGCCGGACCCAAGAACAAATTCGGCATTCCCGATTGCCCCGAGCGGGTGCACTGGGAAGAAGAATTTGCGCTGGAAGTCGGCGCACCTGGTGCCTACGACTATGGCCCCGAGCGGACATCCTGGCTGACCCATCAGATCACCAACTGGATGGGCGATGACGGTTTCCTTGCAAAAACGAAATGCGAAGTGCGCCGCCACAACCCCGAAGGCGACATCATCCTGATCCACGGCACGGTTGTGCGCAAGTTCGAGGAAGACGGCCGCTATTTGCTGGAGATCAAACAGCGTGCCGAACAGCAAGACGGCGAAATGTCGGCTGTTGGTTCTGCAATCGTGGAATTGCCCAAACGCTGAGGTCCACCACGATTCAACAGCTGGGGAGGCAATGTTGAAACCACTTGGTAAACTTCTGATAAAAATCGAGGACATCCTTCATCTTGGAGGGTGCCTTGGCCTCGTCGCCGTGGCGGCGTTGATCAATGCTGATATTCTGCTCCGGCTGTTCCTTAACCGGCCGGTGCAGATCCAGTTCGAACTGACCGAACTGTATCTGATGCCAGCGCTTGCCACCTTGTCCCTGTCGCGGGTTTTCCGCGACGGGGGCCATCTGGCGCTGGACTTTATCCCCGAACATATTCCCGGACGTGCGGGAACGGTGGTCGCCAAGTTGCGGCTGTTGCTGCCTGCGGCTTTCTTTGCCGCGGTCACATGGATGTCGGGGCACTTTGCTCTCAAAGCCATCGTCAACGGCGATGTCGAATACGGGGCAGTCGATTGGCCGCTTGGGTGGGCCTACGCCGTTATTCCATTGGGATGCAGCGTTCTGGTTCTGCGGCTTCTGCACGATGCCTTTACGCCAGGGCCGTGGTCAGAACCCACAACACATTCAATGGGAGGAAAGCTAAATGAAAATTACAAATAAATGGATCGCTGTCGTCGCGGGTGCCTTTGCATTCGCAGGGGTGACCGCACAGGCCGAAACGCTGCGGTTGGGGGACTTCCAGTCGACCAGCCATATCGTGTCTGTCGAAGGCACAAGCAAATGGATGGCAGCTGTTACCGAAGCGACCGACGGCGCGATTACCTTTGAACATTTCCCGTCGCAACAGGCGGCCAAATCAAAGGCGCAGCTTGATGCTGTGAACAACAGTATTCTGGATGCGGCCCTGTTGGGCGCATCTTACCATGCAGATGTTTTGCCGCTGAATTCGGTTGTTGGCTTGCCCGGCTATTACGGCTCGGCAGAACAGGGCACCACAGCGTTGCAAAAGATGCTGCAAGAAGGCCCGCTGCGGGATGAAGTTCTGGCTGCCAGTGTGACTCCCATTTTCGGCTTTGTTCTGCCACCTTATCAGGTGCTTGCCAAGAAACGGCTGGGCATGCCCGCAGACTGGGACGGGCTGGATGTGCGCACATCCGGGTCGACACAGGCGATGACGGCGCGGGCGCTGCATGGAGTTGGCATCTCGATTCCCGGCCCCGAAGTGTACACAGCCGTCGAGCGGGGCCGTCTGGACGCGGTGCTGTTCCCGCTGGCATCGGTGCCCGGGTACAAGCTGAACGAAGTGGTCAGCCACATTTCGACCAACGGGTCGTTCGGCGGCTACAGCTTTATCATGGTTGTGCGCACCGATCTGTTCGACAGCTTGTCGGCGGATGTGCAGGCCAAGATGCTGGAGCTTGGCAATGAAACGGCGGTTCATGTGGCGCAGGCTCAGGATGCGTCGGTGGCCGGTCTGATCGAAACCTGGAAAGCCGAAGGCATCGACACCTATGAGTTCACCGACGAAGAGCTGGCGACAATTTCCGATGCGCTGGTGGCCGTCAGCGTCGACTGGGCCGAGCGACTTCAGGATGACAAGGCGTCGGAAGTGCTCGAGACCTATCGCACGCTGACCAGCGAATAAGATCTCGTTCCGACACACTTAAACGGGCGGTCGCTGCGGCGACCGCTTGCCACTTACGCAGCGCAGGTCACATAGATGCTTACCTTTTTCGTCATCCTCATCATTCTTGCCGTTCTCATGGCCGCGCGGGTGCCGATCGCTTTTGCGATGGGGATCACCGGCACGCTGGGCCTTGCCGCGCAACTGGGGTTTCGCCCGGCGCTGGCGGTGCTGGAACGCACGTTCTTTGACTCGTCTGCATCGTTCATTCTGGTGGCGATCCCGCTGTTTATCCTGATGGCAGAGCTTTTGACCGCAGGGGACGTAACCCGTCGTGCGATCATTGCCTGCCAATGCTGGGTGGGTCATTTCAAGGGGGGGCTGGCCATTGCCACGGTTGCGGCATCTGTCCTGCTGGCGGCGCTGGTTGGCAGCTCGACAGCCTCGACCGCCGCGATGGCGGCATCGGCCTTTCCCGAAATGCGCCGCCACAATTATTCTGACCGTCTGGCCGCGGCGGTTGTCAGTGTTGGCGGCACCTTGGCTGTGGTTGTGCCGCCGTCCATCGTGCTGGTGGTTTACGGCGTGCTGACCGAAACCTCGATCGGCAAGCTGTTTATCGCGGGCATCATTCCCGGCCTGCTGACGGCCTGCGGTCTGGGTGTCGTGATCAAGATCATCGCCCACACCACCGATCAGGCCCCCAAGGGCGAACCCTTTGAGCTGAAAAAAGCTGTCAGCCAAAGCCGCCATGTCATCCCGATGGTGCTGTTGATGGTGGCCGTTATCGGTGCCATCTACGGCGGCATCGCGTCACCATCCGAAGCCGCCGCGCTGGGGGTGATGGGATCGCTGGTGATCGTTCTGGCACAGCGCACCATGAGCTTCGTGCAGTTCAACAGATCGGTCAGCAGCGCCGTGCGCGCGACGGTGATGATCGTGGCCATCGTCGCCTGTTCTGCGATATTCTCGAATTACCTAGCCTTTACGCGCATCACGCACAGCCTGCTGGAATTCGTGGCAACCACCGACATGCCGCGCGAGGTCATCATCGGCATCATCATACTGTCGCTGCTGGTCATGGGCATGTTCATGGACCAGCTTGCCATTCTGTCGCTGGCCATGCCGCTGGCCTTTCCAACGGCGATGGCGCTGGACTGCAACCCGGTCTGGTTCGGGATCGTTGTGACCAAGACAGTTGAAATCGGTCTGCTCACGCCGCCGCTTGGGCTGAACGCCTATGTGGCCGCAGCACAGACAAAGGTGCCGCTGAATACGATTTTCAGGGGAATCCTGCCGTTTCTGGTGATGGAGATTGTGGTGCTGATCCTGCTGCTGTCGTTCCCCTCGATCACATTGTTCCTGCCCGAACTGATGAGCCGCTGACGGTGCAGGATTAATGGGTCCTGACCCTAACGGTTTTGGGGGGGCAGGGGCATATTCAGCAGTACGGATGACAGGCATTTGCCGTGGGCGTCCAGTGACAATGATCTTGTGACCCCCCCTGTCAGCGCGCCCTTGATGACAAAGTTCATTGCGCAGAGTTGCGGCAAGACATAGCGGGTGACGGCGCTGACCGGCTGGTTCAGATGCGCGGCAACGCGTTCGGCAGTAACATCGCGGCGCAAACGGTCAAAGCTGTCCGCATGGAAGGCAATAACGGAAATATTCGAGGTATCGCCTTTGTCGCCGGTCCGTCCGTGGGCGAGGTCATGCAACTTCATGGGATGCTCCTGGAGTGTCAGTGCTGTAAACAAGGTTGTCCGCAGGGATCAACGTCGAGGCAATGGCGATAATCTCGCGCGTCGACTTTGTGACGCCACCGCCACCCGCAGGGCCGCACAGATAGAGAGATTCCACCTCTTCTCCGACCATGCGGGCGCTGTCTGCGCTGGTACAGCGGGCAGTGTAGCGCAGGCGAATGTCGTCCTCGCTGCCGATAAATTGACACAGGCGCTCGCCGATGCCCGGCAGAGTCAGGCGTTGATCCAGAACGGAGTGTGCCAGTTCGGCACGCGCGCGGGCATTTGCGCCGGCGTAGGAAATTTGCCCCTCTCCCTGCCAGCCGTCCCGATAGGCGACAGAAACCTTGAGCGTTCCGGTAGGGAGGTGACCCGTCGCGCCGCGCACTGCGACGCGATCCGGTCCAACGGATTGGAACGTGACCCCGGAGAAATCCGCAACCACATCCGGTTGCAGGTAACGGGCCGGGTCGTGGATCTCGTAGAGCAGTTGTTCGGTGCAGGTTGCCGGTGTGACCATGCCGCCGGTGTCGGGCAGTTTGGTAATGATGGCATGGCCGTCCGCCGTGACCTCGGCAATGGGAAAGCCCACATGGGCGAGGTCGGGCACGTCCTTGACGCCGGGATCAGCAAAGTAGCCGCCGGTGATCTGCGCAGAGCATTCCAGCAGATGCCCGACCAGCGTGCCGCGTCCAAGCTTTTCATAGTCGTCGATGGCCCAGCCAAAGTGATGCACCAGCGGTGCAAGGAACAACGCCGGGTCCGAGGCGCGGCCACAAATGACGATATCGGCCCCCTGCGACAGCGCAGCGACAATGCCCGAAATGCCGATATAGGCGTTGGCGGAGACAAGGCGCGGCCCCAATGCGCCAGCGGTCTGGCCGGTTTCATCGAGGATGTATGCAGATATCTGGTCGGACACATCATCCCCTGTCACGGCGGCCACCCTCAGCGACAGGCCAAGTTCGGCGACAATGGTGCGGGCTTTTGCCGCCGCTGCCTGCGGGTTGGCAGCCCCCATATTGGTGATGATCCTGGTGCCGTGGCGCGCACAGCCGGGCAGCGTTGCCCGCAGCCGACGCTCCAGCAGCGGATCGTAGCCTGCTTCGGGATCTTTCAGCCGCGCCTCTTGCGCCAATGCGATGGTGCGTTCCGCCAGACATTCAAACACCAGCACGTCCAGCGCGCCGCGATTGGCGAGATCAGCAGCGGGGTCAATCCGGTCGCCCTGAAATCCTGCACCGCAGCCAATTCTGAAGGGGGTCATACCAACGCTTCCTTTGTCTTGTGGCCCAGTTTTCGCGCGCCCAGAAACAGGGCCAGCGCGAGAAGCGGCGTGACGGGGTTGGGCCAGATGGCCAGCGCAATCACCACCAACAGGATGACGATGTCGATAGGCCGATGCCCGATCAGCGGTGCGCCGGTCAGTAATGCAGGCACGGCCAGCACCAGCACTGCCCCCGCCATCAGCGCTTCGGCAATGGCAAGCGGGCCGCCTTGCAGCAACATGCCGGGGAACAGCAACAGCAGGAAGGGCACCAGATAGGTCACCGCACCAAGGCGCACGGCCTGTCCTGCCGCCGGAAGCCAGTTGGTTTTGGCAATGCCCGCACCGACAAAGACTGCAACGCAGACCGGCGGTGTGATGACGGAAATGGTGGCGAAGTAGAACACAAACAGATGCGCCGCCAACGGCTCGACCCCGACAGCCGTCATCGCAGGGGCCAGAACCGCAGCCACCAGCACATAGGCCGCGGTTGTCGGCAGCCCCATGCCCATGATCAGGCAGACAAAGCCGACAATCACGGCCACCAGCGTCACGCTGTCACCGGCCATGGACACGATCAGCGACGACAGGGTCACGCCGATGCCGGTCAGGTTGATCATCGAGACCAGCACCTGAGCGCCCGCCAGCAGAACCCCGATAATCACCATGCCCTTGCCCGCGTCTTCCAGCCCGTCGATGATCTTGCCGATCATTTCGCGCGGTGACAGTCGTCCGGCCTCGGTGGCGACAAAAGCGATCAACAGTCCGATGACGCCATAAAAGGCCGCGGTGGCGATGGAGCGGCCCAGCCAGATACCAAGACCAAGCCCCCCCAATGCGCAAAGGATCGGCGCGACACGGCGCGGCGCCAGGATGGTCGCCCAGGCGGGCAGCTCTTCTTCGGGCACAACCGCAAGACCCCGGCGCAGGGCGACAAAATGCACCGTCACAAAGACAGAGGCGTAAAACAGAATGGCGGGGATGATCGCGCCAAGGATGATCTCTGTGTAAGGCATGCCCAAAATCTCGGCCATCACAAAGGCGGCAGCGCCCATGATCGGTGGCGCGATCTGCCCGCCGGTCGAGGCCACGGCCTCTACCGCTGCCGCAAAGGGGCGCGGATAGCCAAGCCGGATCATCATCGGGATGGTGAAATTGCCGGTGGTTGCCACATTCGCCACCGCCGAGCCCGAAATCATACCGAACAATCCGCTGGCGATGGTGGCGATCTTGGCGGCACCGCCGGGCTGGCGGCCACCAAGCCGCATGGCAAGATCCATAAAAGCCTGGCCGCCGCCCGAATGCAGCAACAGCGCACCAAACAGGACAAAGGCCGCAATCACAGTAGAGGCGACACCGGTCAGCATGCCCCAAATGCCCAGATCCCCCAGAAAAACCGTCTCGGTCACAAAGGCGGTATCGAAACCGCGATGACGCAGCGCCCCCGGCAGCATATCGCCAAACAGCGCGTAACCCAATCCGGCCAGCACAAGAACCGGAAAAATCAGGCCCACGGTACGCCGCCCCAATTCCAGCACCGCCAGCACCAGTCCGGCGGTCAAAGCTTTGTCCAAAGTGGTCGCCCAGGGCAGCGAGGTCATGATTTCGTCGTAGTTCCAGACCACATAGCCGCAGGCGGCCAGAACCAGCGTACAAAGGGCAAGGTCAATAGCCAGCCCAACCGGGCGCCAGCGTGTGCCAGCGCCCAGAGGATAAAGCGCGAAGCCCAGAGAGGTGACCAGCGCAAGGAAAAGCGCGCGCTGGATCAACCCTTCGAACGGGCCGGTCGCGGCCGTGTAGAACACGAAGGCGCCCACCAGAATGGCGAGTCCTTTCTGAACATTCGCTAGGGCCATATCAGTCGGACTTCAGCTTGGCGGGGATATCCATGCCCTGTTCTTCGAACCAGCGGGCGGCCCCCGGATGCAGCGGGACCGTGCCGTAATCCAGCGTCATCTGCGCCAGATCCGCACCCTTGAGCGAGGCCATGGCATTGGCCTGGGCGGATGTGTCGGCCATGATCGCAGACACGATCTGATAGGCTGTTTCCGCATCCATCGAGGCGGGTGCGGCCACGCCAACGCCAAAGGCCCAGGTTCTGTAAGCCGGAATGCCGTCGGCAGCGCCTGCGGGGATGTTCACAACGGAAATATCGGGCATCTTTTCGCGCAGGGTATCGGCTTGCACCGGTGTCAGGCCAATCACCGCGATGTCGGTAGAGACCGCAATATCCATGGTGGAGCCGTCCAGTTTCTGACCCGCGCCGGATTTGACATAGCCCGCAAGGCGGTTGTCCTTGATCGCCCCGACAATATCGGTGGTCGAGCCGCGCACATAGTCCGCAGACAGGCCCAGCGTGTTGAAAACCGCCTCGGTGGTGGCTTCGGTGGAGCCGCCCTTGATCCCAGGATTGAAGCGTTTGCCGACCAGGTCATCAAGGCTGGCAACGTCGGAATCGGCGCGGACAACCACGTTTTGCGGCGCATTGGTATAAACCCACAACAGGCGCAGGTCTTGTGGCCTGCCCTCAAATGCGTTGGTGCCGGATACTGCGTGCTGCACGGCATTGGTGGTGACAAGACCCAGATCAATCTGGCCGCGTTCCATACGGCGGATGTTGTCGAGCGTGGCGCCGGTTTCGACCACCGAGGCCTTCAGCCCCTCGGTGTTCTCGTTGATCAGCTGACCGACGGCGACGAAATAGCCGTAGTGGCTGGATGAGGCCGAGGTTGAACCAATCAGCAAATCGGTTTCTTGCGCGGCCAGCGGCGACGCAAGCAGGGTCACGCCCAATAGCGCGGCGAATGTGTGTTTCATGGTGTCCTCCCTTGGATTCCTGGTGCCCTTCGCGGGTCAGGTAAATCATGCACGGGTTTGCTGTTGCGAAAACAGACAATATGGGCACAATTAGTGCATGGAACGCAACAATGCATCATTGGCGGATTACATGGCGGTTCTGGCGCTGCGGGAAACCGGCTCATTTCGCGCGGCCGCACAAGAACTGCAGCTGTCGCCATCCGCCCTTTCGCGTCAGGTGTCGACGCTGGAACGGAAGCTGAATACACGGCTTTTTGATCGCGACACCCGCAACACCAGCCTGACGACAAGCGGGGCCGTGTTTGCGCAGATCGCGGAACGTATGGTCAATACCGCCAAGGATGCGCATGCCGAGTTCGACGCGCATATGTCTGCAAGCCATGGGCAGCTGACCATTGCCGGTCTGCCGTCTGTCACCGCGGCGCTGTTGCCTGCGATCCTGCGCCGCTTCACATCCGAACACAGTGGAATCGACCTCAAAATCATCGACGGCCTGTCCGAAAATGTCATCGAGGCCGTTGAAACGGGGCGGGCCGAGATCGGGTTTACCGCGGGAACGATTTCTACCCGGTCGCGATTGGCCTTTCAGCCGCTGCTGGACGATGCCTTTGTTGCCATCGGAGCACCGGACGGACCGCTGCATGAGGACCGGGCCTATGCGTGGGCGGAGTTGGTTGAGATGCCGTTTATCGCCATGGCGCAGGGCACCTCGGTTCGTGAATTGCTGGACAGTGCCTGCCTGAGATTGAACCGGCCGTTGTCCCCCTGGTTTGAAGTTGCACATCTCGCAACCGCGGGCGCACTTGTGGCCGAGGGGCTGGGCGTCACAGCCCTTCCAGAACTCACATTGGCCGTTTTGCCCTCAGAGCGGCTCGTGCAACGCACAATAAAGGACTTTGGCGCGCGAAGGCGTATTGGCCTGGTGCGCCAATCCGGCCGGTCACTGTCACCGGCCGCCAGCGCGTTCCTGGAGGTTCTGTCGCAAGTGCCACTGAAAACAGTCACCTGAACTCTGCGGCTGAGCCCCATCAAAAATGGGGGATTGCCATGAAACCGGGCGATAGCAACTCACGCCGGTGTCACAAAACCTTCACTTTGCACCACTCGTTAATTCGCATATTCATGAATTATGGAAATAATGATTCCCAACCGACTTTCAACGCTTGGCCACCCGCAGCGTCTGGCCGTATTCAGATTGCTGATGCGCCGCTATCCGGATCGTGTTCCGGCGACAGAGCTGGCGCAGGCGCTCGCGCTGAAACCAAACACGCTTTCCACCTATGTCAACGCGCTCATGCAGTCCGGATTGGTCAGCCAGGAGCGCGTGGGAACATCGCTGCGCTATGCAATCAAGATGGATGCCGCCCGCGAGACGATTGACTACCTCCTGCACGACTGTTGCAGGGGGCGCCCTGAAATCTGTGCCCCTAATTCTCATTCCTCTTCTACCGGAGGCAGTTCAATGACCGCTCGAAAATTCAATGTCCTGTTCATTTGCACGGGCAATTCCGCCCGTTCCATCTTTGCGGAATCGATCCTGCGTGACCTCGCCGGAGATCGTTTTGTGGCTTTTTCCGCCGGGACCAAACCCCGCTCGGAACTGAACCCCTTTGCGCTCGATGTGCTGAAACAGAAGGGGCACGACGTCGCTGTCCTTCGGGCCAAGAACATTTCCGAGTTTCAGGGACCAGATGCCCCGCATCTCGATTTCGTTTTCACAGTCTGCGATCAGGCCGCCAACGAGGAATGCCCCGCATGGCAAGGCCAGACCATCAGCGCGCATTGGGGTCTTTCTGATCCGGTGAAGGTCGAGGGGACGGACGCCGAAAAAAGTCTCGCATTCCACCAGACCTATGGCGCGCTGCGCAATCGCATGGTCGGCTTCGCCGCCTTGCCTCTTACGTCGCTCGACCGGATTTCCCTACAAAAAGCCGTTGACGATATAGGCCAATCAAAACCCGAAGGATGACTTGAATGACCGTTTACGCCCTCAACGGCCTTGGCCGCATTGGCAAGCTCGCGCTGAAACCTTTGCTGGCCCGCGGCGCCAAAATCGCATGGATCAACGACGCGGTTGGTGATCCCGAGATGCACGCCCATCTATTGGAGTTCGACACGGTCCATGGCCGCTGGAATGCGGAATTCGCCCATGACGTCGACAGCGTCACCATTGACGGAACCCGCCTGCCATTCATTGGCACCCGCGACATCGCGGAGCTGCCATTGGACGGTGTTGATGTGGTGATCGACTGCACCGGCGTCTTTAAGACAGAGGCCAAAATTGCCCCCTATTTCGAGGCCGGTGTACAAAAAGTCGTTGTTTCTGCGCCGGTTAAGGATGGAGATGCCGTAAATATCGTTTACGGGGTCAATCACGATACCTACGAGCCATCGCGCCACCGCATCGTAACCGCAGCAAGTTGTACAACCAACTGTCTCGCGCCCGTGGTCAAGGTGATCCATGAAAACCTGAAGATCAAACATGGTTCCATCACGACCATCCATGATGTGACCAACACCCAAACCATCGTGGACCGCCCTGCCAAGGATCTGCGCCGCGCCCGGTCAGCGTTGAATTCTCTTATCCCGACAACAACCGGCAGTGCGACGGCAATCACGCTGATCTACCCGGAATTAACGGGCCGCCTGAACGGCCATGCGGTCCGTGTGCCGCTGCTCAACGCATCGCTGACCGATTGCGTCTTCGAGGTGGCGCGCGAGACCACCGCAGAAGAGGTCAACGCCCTGTTCAAAGCCGCCGCAGACGGGCCGCTCAAGGGAATCCTGGGCTATGAAGAGCGCCCCCTTGTCTCGGCCGACTATACCAACGACGAGCGGTCCAGCATCGTCGATGCCCCGTCCACAATGGTCATCAACGGCACGCAGGTGAAAATTTATGCGTGGTATGACAACGAAATGGGCTATGCACATCGTCTTGTTGATGTGGCCTGCATGGTGGGCGACAGTCTATGACGGGCAGCGCGACGCGGCCCGAGGGGCTGTCGGCTTATGTCGCTGTGACGGCCGCCTACTGGGCGTTCATGCTGACCGATGGCGCCTTGCGCATGTTGGTGCTGCTGCATTTTCACACGCTTGGCTTTTCACCGGTGCAGCTTGCCTATCTCTTTGTCCTTTACGAAATCGCGGGCGTTGTCACCAATCTGGGCGCGGGCTGGATTGCTGCGCGCTTTGGGCTTACCTCGACGCTCTATGCGGGTCTGGGGCTGCAAGTGCTGGCGCTTCTGGCCTTGGCGCAGCTGGATCCCGCTTGGGCGGTGGGGGTCTCGGTCATCTATGTCATGCTGGTCCAGGGCGCGAGCGGTGTGGCCAAGGATCTGGCCAAGATGTCCTCGAAATCTGCGGTCAAGCTATTGGCGCCAACCGAGGATGGCGGCCTGTTCCGCTGGGTCGCGCTCCTTACGGGCTCCAAGAACATGGTGAAGGGACTGGGTTTTCTACTGGGCGCCGGCCTGCTGGCGACCGTTGGCTTTGTGTTGGCGGTGCTGGGCATGGCTGCGATCCTGTTCGTAATACTGCTTGCGGTTCTGGTCGCCATGCCTGCGGGATTGCCCAAGGGCCGCAAGGGCGCGAAGTTCTCAGAAATCTTTTCCAGGTCGGCCAATGTGAACTGGCTCAGCGCCGCACGGGTATTTCTGTTCGGCGCGCGCGATGTCTGGTTCGTCGTGGGCATCCCCATATACTTCTACATGGTCCTCTCGGACGGCACGACAGAGAGCAAGAGGACCGCTTTCTTTCTGATCGGGATCTTCATGGCGGTTTGGGTGATCCTTTACGGTCTGGTGCAGGCCAACGCCCCGCGCATCCTGCGCGCAAATACGCGGTCCGTGCCAGAGCTGCTCGCATCGGCCCGCAGGTGGGCGTGGGGGCTTGCCCTTGTGCCCGCGGTCCTCACAGCCGCGGCCTCCGCTGCGAGCGGCCCCGAAATCTGGCTGACGATCAGCATCGTGATCGGATTGCTGGCGTTCGGTGCCATTTTCGCCGTGAATTCCTCCCTTCATTCCTACCTGATCCTGACCTTTACCAAGGCCGAGCGGGTCACCATGGATGTGGGCTTTTACTACATGGCGAATGCAGGGGGCCGTCTGGCAGGTACGCTGCTGTCTGGCCTCGCATACCAGTTGGGAGGGCTGCCACTGATGCTCGGCGTTGCCACCGTCATGGTTGCGCTATCTGCTGTAATGGTCGGTTTCCTGAAACCCCAGCATTAGGGTCTGGACCCATTCTTCATCCTCCGTGCAACTCTCTGTTTTAGTAAAGAATTTGCACTTCGTTTGTGAATCCACCCCAGGCTGTGAGCTGATACTGATAATCAGTGTTATGTAATATTTATAGGGTGTGGCAGCCTTTACCGGCCATTTCAATAATCAACTTGTTCGAAGCCGTAGTTGCCATTGTAGTCATGCCAATCCACGAATACTGAGCGATGCGAAACGTAGGGACAGTCGGCTTTGTTGCAGGGATCGTCGCACGGCTGATATCGAGGCATTCTGTTCGTTTCAGGATGCTGTAAATGCCGCACAAGTTCAACGCCGCTCGTCGTGACAAGATCCCGAAGCAAAAGCATCGGGTGACTAGTTGGCCTGAGTACAATGAAGGTCTACGGCAGCGGGGTGATCTGACAGTTTGGATCAGCGAAGACGCACTTTCCTTGTGGTCGGCACCGCGCCGTACCACGCGCGGCGGACAGCCGCACTACTCTGATTTGGCGATCGAGATGTGCCTGACGCTGGGTCTAGTCTTCAAGCAGCCTCTGCGCCAAACCCAAGGCTTGATGCGCTCTATTGCGCGACTGCTGGGGGTTGCGATCACAGTGCCGGATTTTTCCACCCTGTCGCGCCGTGGCAATGGGCTGACGTTGCGCCCAAAGCCGAAGTCCAGGTGTGACAAGCCAGTGCAACTGGTTGTGGACAGTACCGGTCTGAAGATCTTTGGCGAAGGTGACTGGCTCGAGGAGAAGCATAAAGCTAGGCGTAAACGGCGCTCTTGGCGCAAGCTCCACCTCGGTCTTGATCTTGTCAGTGGCGAGATCGTTTGCTCTGATCTCACCAAGGATGACGTCGGCGACCCGACTGCGCTGCCAGATCTCCTGGATCAAGTCGCCGGGCCGGTCTCTCACTTTCTGGCAGGCGGCGCTTACGACGGAGACCCAACATCTGATTTGCTTGCCGCTCGGTTCGGATCGTTGATCGAGGTGACGATCCCACCTCCCAAAAAAGCGATCCTGAGCCCTGATGCGGCCAAAGAGCCGACGGCACGTGACGACCATATAGCCGAGATCGCAGCCCATGGACGGATGGCCTGGCAGAAAGCCACCGGCTACAATCAACGCAGCCGAGGTGAAACTCTCATGGGCCGCTGGAAGGCTGTCATTGGGCCCAAGCTAAAGGCGCGCAACTTCAAAAATCAGAAAACAGAAGCCAAGATTGGCGTCTGGGTTCTCAATCGAATGACCGGACTTGGCCGCCCAAGTTTTGAACGCACCGCCTGAAATCCGTTTCGGGTAGGGCGCGTTCCGAGCGGACTATGATCTGTGCAACACGGCCCCACATTATGCTTCAGCCTGTATCGAAACCGCCCGTCCCTGGCATAGGCGCCGAACATCCGCGGCAATCACCAACAGCACCGGGATCAGGATCAGAGTGATCGTCGTCGCAAAAATCTCGCCATAGGCCAGCGAAACAGCCGCAGGGATCAGATATTGCGCCTGTTCCGATGTCTCGCTGAGCAAAGGCATCAGGCCCGCGACAGTTGTGGCCGTCGTCAGGAACACCGCTTGAAACCGCGCCGTGCCGCAGTTCTTAGCAGCCACTTCAGGTGTCATTCCGTCGTCAAGGTTCTGATTGTAGCGCGTGATCAGCACCAGCGAGTCGTTGACCACAATTCCCGTCAGCGCCAGCATTCCGAAGAACGACAATAGGCTGAGTGGCACGTCGGCGATCGCATGGCCCACCGTGGCCCCGATGAAACCAAACGGTACGACCGAGATGATGACAAACGGCTTCCAATAGGATTTGAGCGGCACCGCCATCAAGACGTAAATCAACAGCGCGGTGATAGTAAGCGCACGCACGAGACCGCCCTTGACTTCTTCGGTTTCGGCTAGTTCGCCACCTGCCTTGATAGTGACCGAAGGGTATTTCTCATTAAGCTCAGGCACGACGTTCTGGAACAATCCCTGTGACAATTCCGTCGGAGAGACTCGCGATCTGTCGAGGCTGGCAGAGACCACATTGACCCGCTGGCCGTCGCGCCGCCGAACACTTTCTGCGACATAGCTCGACTCCACATCAGCGACTGACAACAAGGGTACCCAAATGCCGGCTTCGCTGCGCAATCTGGTTTGGAATAGGTCATCAATGGTTGAACGTGCGTCTTCGGCACCCTGCACAATCACCCGGACTTCCTGATTGTCGCGTTGCAGGCGCTGAACCTCAGCCCCGCCAAAGCGATATCCGATCTGGGTGGCGAGGGTCTCTGACGTGAAACCCAGGTGCCGCGCTTCGGGTTTCAGCCGAAAGCGCAACTGCGGCGTTCCGGAGTTCAGCCCGTCCTGAATATTGGACACGCCTTCGATCCTGCTCATGTAGGCTTTGATCTCGTCGCTGGCGGCTTCCAACAGATCTTCATCCTTGCTGAACAGACGGATGTTGAAACCGCCGCCGACTTCTTCAGTGCCGGAAAAGTTGAGCTCTGTGACCCCTTCAAGCGTTCCCGTGGCTTCACGCCAATCCCTGATGATGCGGGTAATACCAAGGGCCGGACGGTTTTCGGCTGGCACCAGTTCCGCATAAATCTGCGCTTCGGTGGGCGTCGAAACAACAACGAAGAAATGCTGGATTGGCGGGAGGTCCATATTCAACTCAGCTTGGTATGTCGCATTCAGCTCGGCTCCGACAGCTTCAATTCGGGCGACGTTGCTTCGTGTCAGGGCATTGGGGGCGCGCGCATCCATTTCCAGATTGATCGTCACGATCTGTCCGGGAACTTCGGGGAAGAATACCGTTTGGATCTTGCCGGCAGCCACGACGCCCAAGCCCAGAATCCCCATCGATAAAAAGACGACCAAAGCCGCGTAACGGTGGGCAATTGCGACATCGAGCACCGGCGCATAAATCCGGTCACGGAACCACTCAAGCCCGTGACGCGCGACTGCCTGTACTCTGGCCCAGATCTTGGCCACAGGATTGCGCGATGCGGGGGTGTCGAGCGACAGATGCGCCAGATGTGCAGGTAGGATCAATTTGCTTTCCAGCAGCGAAAACAGCAGTGCCAGAATAATGATGCCGGAAAAGCTCGCGAAGATCTTGCCGATGGCGTTTTCGATCAGCAACATCGGGAAGAAGGCGGCAATCGTGGTCATCACGCCGAAAACAGTTGCCACCGCAATCTTGTTCACGCCGTTTTCAGTACCAAGGATCGGATCTTTTTCTTTGGCCCGTTCCTCGAAAACGCTTTCGCCAACGACGACGGCGTCATCGACTAGAATGCCAAGCGCGATGATCAGGCCGAAGGTGGTCACATCGTTCAGCGAGTAATCGACCCATTTGGTACCGGAGACGAAGATCGCACCAGCAGCGGAAATCGGAATACCCATCGCCACCCAGAAGGCGAGCCGGGCGTTGAGGAAAATCGCGAGAATGACCGTTACCAGCAACAAGCCCTGAAAGGCGTTGGTACGAAGCAGCGACAGACGTTCCGATATGTAGCCTGCGGAATCGCCCCAGGAGGCAATCTGGATTTCCGGCGGCAGTTGTGGCTCGAAGTCGGTGATCGTCTCGCGAACCGCTTTGGATATCTGCAACAGGTTCTCACGTTGCGCGATCAGAACTTCCATGCCAACGGTCGGATTGCCGTCAAAGCGGGCGACGATCTCTTCGTCGCCATAGCCATCGGTGATCGTTGCGATGTCACCCAGTCGCACCTTGCTACCGTCGCGGATCTCCAACAGCGATATGTCGCGATAATCACCGCCGAAATAGGCCAGATCGTCAGCGCGCAAGACGATGTCGCCGCCTTCTGTCTTTAGCGTTCCGGCTTGAAACCGGAGCGAGGATTGCTGAATGATACCGACGATCCGCTCGATCGTCAGGTCATGCCGTTCGAGCAAATAGGGTTCGATTTCAATGCGGATTTCGGGTTTCCGTTGTCCCCAGACCCGAAGCTTCGAAATCTCCGGCCGCGCCATCAGTTCTTCCTGGAACCTACGGGCAACGCGTTGCAGGGTTTCCGGGTCGGTCTGGCCGTGCACCTGAAGATAGAGGGCCGGCAATGTGAATTCATTGAGTGTGATGACCGGGCGTAGCGCCTGACGTGGAAAATCCTCTACCCCGTCAATGCGGATTCGCACGTCATCGAGCAGCTTCTGCAACGATTGACCCGCAGTCTTCTGAACCGTGATCACGGAATAACCCGCATTCGAAGATGACCAGATACTCTTGACGCCATCCAACCCTTCAAGCGCGCGTTCCAGCGGTTGAGTGATCTGTTCGTCTACCTGCGACGTGTGTGCACCGGTATATGTTGTCTGGATGATGACGGTGTCCGGCGGCACCTTGGGAAAACCCTCAATCCGGATCGAATTCAGGCTGAATGCCCCTGCCAACAAGATCATGACCATCAACAGGTTGGCGGCGACGGGGTTGCGGATGAACCAGCCAGTCAGAGCATGCATTGGATCAGTTCTCCGCGGTTTGGGGCGCGACTTCGATTCCTGGCAGGAATGACGCCAGCGGTGTCTTCACGATGCGCCAAGCGGTCACGTCGTGGTCGGGTGAGCGCACGATGACATCGGCCTCGTTGCGCAGGACCACCTCCGCGCGGAACCGGCGCAGGCGATCATCCTGATCCAGATGCCAGATGTAGCCGTCACGCGTCAGCGCGCTCTCCGGCACCTGCAGGCTGTCCTGAAGGTAGTGTCGCAAAGTTTCTGGATTTTGTTGCGGTGCATTGCGCCGCAGTCTAGCAGCCTCGTTTTCCGAACACGGCAACAGGATGATAGATTTGATAAGCTTCAAAGGCGCGCAGTATCCGAAATCCGTGATCCTTTACGCCGTGTATTTCTACGTCCGCTTTCCCGTTTCGTATCGCGATCTTGAAGAGATCATGGCCGAACGCGGCGTCGAATTGGATCATGCGACTCTCCACCGGTGGGTCGAGAAATACGCTGGCGCAATTGCTGAAGAAGCGCATCGCCGGAAAGCCGCCACTAGCCGCTCTTGGCGAATGGATGAGACATACGTCAAAGTAAAGGGCGAGTGGACATACTTATATCGCGCGATCGACAAGGAAGGCAAAACCCTTGATTTCATGCTATCGGAGCGCCGCGACGAGGCCGCAGCTACTGCGTTTTTCGTAAAAGCCATCGGCAGCAATGGCTGGCCGGACAAAGTCGTTATCGACAAAAGTGGACCAAACACAGCTGGCCTGTTCAACATGAACTGCCTGCTCGTGATGTGCGGCTGGAGTTGGTTGATCACTGTTCGGCGAACAAAATATCTCAACAATATCATTGAGCAGGATCACCGTTTCATCAAGAAACTAACCAAACCGATGCAGACTTTCAAATCGCTGAACTCAGCTTCGGCTACTCTTGCGGGGATCGAAGTAGCACACATGATCCGGAAAGGTCAGTTTGACCAGTCGGGGCAGTCTGGCTTCGCGCAGTTTGCAGCACTCGCTGGATAAGTGCGCCCAGCTAAACAGCTTTCTCAAACTGGCGGAAACTTTGCGACACTACCCCCAAGCTACTATACGGCTTGCACCATAACCATTAGGCCTGAACTGTTAAGCTGCTCTGTTTAGGCCGTTGGTGATTGCAAAAGCAAAGTGTCCTTCGCCCAGTCGCGAAATATACGCAACGCAGGTGGTAGAAAGTTTGAACGCGCGTGAACGAGATACAAACTTGTCTTTGTTGTGAGACCCTCCAAATGCAACGGGCTAAGCCGCCCCATTTTCAAGTGTTCGCCCAGCAAAAAATCCGCAGCATAAATCAATCCCAGCCCATTCAGCCCTGCTGCAATATAGCCTTCGGTTTCGTCTAACGTTAATCGGGACCGGCTCAGTCTTTGCGACACTGCATGATGCAGCCCGGACCCGCTATATCCGACAAAGCAGTGTTCGCCGAGGGCATTCGGTGACACGGGGCACACGCTATCTCAACCCGCAGCGATCATCCGGTTGTACTTGCGACCCGCTGCCTGACAAGGATGTGACAGACCTGCTTGTGGTCGGATAATCGGTTTTTCCGTCTTCCCCCCCTCACTCCAGCTCGATCAGCAGATCCTTGGCGTCGATCTGGCTTCCGGGCTGGACGTTCACCGCCTTGACCGTGGCGTTGCGTTCGGCGTGGATGCCGGTTTCCATCTTCATCGCTTCGATGGTCAGCAGCAGATCGCCCTCTTTGACCTGCGCACCCACGGATGTGGCCACGGTGGCCACCACGCCCGGCATCGGCGCGCCGATGTGGTTGGCGTTGCCCAGTTCCGCCTTGGGGCGCTGCTGGGTGGTGGCTTTGACCAGACGGTTCGGCACGCGGATCACCCGCGGCTGGCCGTTGAGTTCAAAGAACACTTTCACCTCGCCGTCCTCGCCGGTGTCGCCCACCGCTTGCAGGCGGATTTCCATGGTCTTGCCGGGGTCGATTTCCACGCTGATCTCTTCGCTGGGGGACATCCCGTAAAAGAACGTATGCGTGGGCAGGGTGCGCACCGGGCCATAGCTGCGGTGACGGCCCATGTAGTCCATGAACACCTTGGGATACATCAGGTAGCCGGCCAGATCCTCGTCGTCGATCTTCTTGCCTTCCAGTTCCTTGATGACCTGCGCGCGGGTCGCTTCGATGTCCACAGGTTTCAGGTGCAGGCCGGGACGGTCGGTCGACGGCTTTTCGCCCTTCAGCACCTTTTTCTGGATGCCTTCAGGGAAGCCGCCTGGAGGCTGGCCCAGGTTGCCGCGCATCATGTCCACGACGCTGTCGGGAAAGGCCACGTCGGATTTGGGGTCTTCGACCTGCGCGCGGGTCAGGCCCTGGCTGACCATCATCAGGGCCATGTCGCCCACGACCTTGGAGGACGGCGTGACCTTCACAATGTCACCGAACATCTGGTTCACATCCGCATAGGTCTGCGCCACCTCGTGCCAGCGGTCCTCCAGCCCCAGCGAGCGCGCCTGCGCCTTGAGGTTGGTGAACTGCCCGCCGGGCATCTCGTGCAGGTAGACCTCGGACGCCGGGGCCATCAGGCCGCTCTCGAACGCCGCATATTGCGCGCGCACGCCTTCCCAATAGTCCGACATCTCGCGCACGGCGGCCATGTCCAGCCCGGTGTCGCGGGGCGTGTTGCGCAGTGCCTCGACGATCGAGCCAAGGCAGGGCTGCGAGGTGCCGCCCGAGAAGGCATCCATCGCCGCATCGACCGCATCCACACCCGCATCCGTCGCCGCCATCACCGTGGCCGCCGCCGCACCCGAGGTGTCGTGCGTGTGGAAGTGGATCGGCAGGCCGACCTCTTGCTTCAGCGCCCCGATCAGCGCCTTGGCCGCGGCGGGTTTCAGCAGGCCCGCCATGTCCTTCAGGCCCAGCACATGCGCGCCTGCGGCCTTCAGGTCCTGACCCATCTGCACGTAATACTTCAGGTCGTATTTCGCGCGCTCGGGGTTCAGCAGATCACCGGTATAGCAGATCGTGCCCTCGCAGACCTTGCCGCTGTCCACGACCGCGTCCATGGCCACGCGCATGTTTTCAACCCAGTTCAGGCTGTCGAACACGCGGAACACGTCAACACCGCTTTCGGCGGCCTGCTTCACAAAGAACTGGACCACGTTGTCGGGATAGTTGGTGTAGCCCACGCCGTTGCTGGCGCGCAGCAGCATCTGGGTCATCACATTGGGCATCGCCTTGCGCAGGTCGCGCAGGCGCTGCCAGGGGCATTCCTGCAAGAACCGATAGGCCACATCGAATGTCGCACCGCCCCAGCATTCGACACTGAACAGCTGTGGCAGGTTGGAGGCATAGGCGGGAGCTGCCTTGATCATGTCGATCGAGCGCATCCGCGTCGCCAGCAACGACTGGTGCCCGTCGCGCATGGTGGTCTCGGTCAGCAGCAGCTGCTTTTGCGCCTTCATCCAGTCGGCCACGGCCTGCGCGCCCTTTTGCTCCAGCAGGTTGCGCGTGCCCATGGTTGGTTCATGCGTCGCGGCGGGCGCCTTTGGGGCGCGGGCATTGGCGGGCAGCGGGCGGTCCTTGGTCTCGGGGTGACCGTTCACGGTGATATCCGCGATATAGGTCAGAACCTTGGTGCCACGGTCGCGCCGGCGCGAGAACTGGAACAGCTCGGGCGTCGTGTCGATGAACTTGGTGGTATAGCTGTAATCGAGGAAGGTCGGGTGCTTCAGCAGGTTTTCCACGAAGGCGATGTTGGTGGACACGCCGCGAATACGGAATTCGCGCAGGGCGCGGTCCATGCGGGCGATGGCCATCTCGGGCGTGGGGGCCTTGGCGGTGACCTTGGTCAGCAGGCTGTCGTAATAGCGGGTGATGACGCCGCCCGCGTAAGCCGTGCCGCCGTCCAGACGGATGCCCAGGCCCGTGGCCGAGCGGTAGGCGGTGATGCGGCCATAGTCGGGGATAAAGTTGTTCTGCGGGTCCTCGGTGGTGATCCGGGTTTGCAGGGCGTGGCCGTTCAGGGTCACGTCGCTCTGGCTGGCCTTGCCGGTGGCGTCGGCAATGCTCTTGCCCTCGGCGATCAGGATCTGGGCGCGCACGATGTCGATGCCGGTGACTTCTTCGGTGACGGTATGTTCGACCTGCACGCGCGGGTTCACTTCGATGAAGTAGAATTTGCCGTCGTCCATATCCATCAGGAATTCGACGGTGCCCGCGCATTCATAGTTCACATGTTTGCAGATTTTATAGCCAAGCGCGCAAATCTCCTCGCGCTGCTCTGCGGTCAGATAGGGGGCGGGGGCGCGTTCCACGACCTTCTGGTTGCGCCGCTGCACGGAACAGTCGCGCTCAAACAGGTGGTACATGCCGCCATGTTTGTCGCCCAGGATCTGCACCTCGACGTGGCGGGCGCGCAGGATCATCTTTTCCAGATAGCCCTCGCCGTTGCCAAAGGCGGCTTCGGCCTCGCGCCGACCTTCCAGCACCTTTTCTTCCAGCTCTTCGGGCGCGTTGATCGGACGCATGCCGCGTCCGCCACCGCCCCACGACGCTTTCAGCATCAGCGGATAGCCGACCTCTGCCGCCTCGGCGCGGATCGCGTCCATGTCGGTGCCCAGCACTTCGGTCGCGGGGATCACCGGCACACCGGCCTCGACCGCCACACGCCGCGCGCTGGCTTTGTCGCCAAGGGCGCGCATGGTCTCGGCCTTGGGCCCGATAAAGGTAATGCCCGCCGCGTCGCAGGCATCAACGAAATCGGGGTTTTCCGACAACAGCCCGTAACCCGGGTGGATCGCATCGGCGCCCGACATGCGGGCCACGCGGATGATTTCCTCGATGCTCAGATAGGCCGCCACCGGCCCCAGCCCCTCGCCAATGCGATAGGCTTCGTCCGCCTTGAACCGGTGCAGCCCCAGCTTGTCCTCTTCGGCAAAGACGGCCACCGTCTTTTTGCCCATCTCGTTGGCCGCACGCATGATGCGGATGGCGATTTCACCCCGGTTGGCAATGAGGATCTTGGAAAACTCGGTCAAAGTGGACATCCTTGTATAAGTAACGGCCTGATGAATCAGGCAATCAATCGTGCAAGCAAGAGGTAGTCTCCCCGGGAACATCCCGAGGGACCGGACCTACAGTTTTTCGATCAGTTCCGGCACAGCCGTGAACAGGTCAGCCACAAGGCCGTAGTCCGCAACCTGGAAGATCGGGGCTTCTTCGTCCTTGTTGATCGCAACGATCACTTTGGAGTCTTTCATGCCCGCAAGGTGCTGGATCGCACCCGAGATGCCGATCGCGACATAAAGGTCAGGGGCGACAACCTTGCCCGTCTGGCCAACCTGCCAGTCGTTCGGGGCATAGCCGCTGTCCACAGCCGCGCGCGATGCGCCAACGGCGGCGCCCAGTTTGTCGGCCAGTTTTTCGATCAGCTTGAAGTCTTCTTCCGAGCCGACGCCACGGCCGCCCGACACGACCACACCGGCCGATGTCAGTTCGGGACGGTCGCTGGCGGCAACCTTGTCTTCGATCCAGGACGACAGGCCCGGATCAGCAGCTGCCGACACGGTTTCGACCGAGGCGGAACCGCCCTCACCAGCCGCATCGAATGTCGACGTGCGGAAGGTGATGACTTTCTTCGCGTCTTTCGACTTCACGGTCTGGATCGCGTTGCCTGCGTAGATCGGGCGCTCGAACGTGTCGCCATCGACAACGCCGGAAGCGTCCGAGATGATCATCACGTCCAGCAGCGCCGCGACGCGGGGCATCACGTTTTTCGCGTCGGTGGTGGCGGGGGCGACGATGTGCTCGTAGTCACCTGCCAGCGACACGATCAGCGCCGCCGTGGATTCCGCCAGACGGTGACCCAGCGTTGCGTCTTCGGCAACCAGCACCTTGGCCACGCCGTCGATTTTCGCAGCCGCTTCGCCCGCAGCAGCGGCCGAGCCGCCCGCGCACAGAACGGTCACATCACCCAACGATTTGGCGGCGGTCACAGCCTTGGCTGTGGCGTCCATCGCCAGTTCGCCATTGTTGACTTCGGCAAGAAGCAGAACAGCCATTACACCACTCCCTTTTCTTTGAGTTTCGCAACCAGTGCGTCCACGTCTGCCACGATTTCGCCAGCCGCGCGGGCTTCGGGCTCTTTGGTGCTGACCACTTCCAGATGCAGCGCCGTGTCGACGCCGTAATCGGCTGCGGTTTTCTCATCCAGCGGCTTTTTCTTCGCTTTCATGATGTTGGGCAGCGACGCATAGCGCGGCTCGTTCAGGCGCAGATCAACGGTGATGACGGTCGGCATGTTGATTTCGATGGTTTGCAAACCGCCGTCCACTTCGCGCGTGACCTTGGCCTTGTCGCCCGAGATTTCGACCTCGGAGGCGAAGGTGCCTTGCGACCAGCCCAGCAGGGCCGACAGCATCTGGCCGGTGGCGTTCATGTCGTTGTCGATCGCCTGTTTGCCGCACAGCACAAGGCCGGGCTGCTCTTCGTCGACAATCGCCTTGAGGATCTTGGCAACGGTCAGCGGTTCGATGTCCTGATGAACGTCGTCGGCTGCGATGACCAGAATCGCGCGGTCCGCGCCCATGGCCAAAGCGGTGCGCAGGGTTTCCTGCGCTTGCTTGACGCCGATGGACACCGCGATGATTTCTTCGACCTGACCGGCCTCTTTCATACGGATCGCCTGTTCGACGGCAATCTCGTCGAACGGGTTCATCGACATTTTCACGTTTGCAAGATCAACACCCGATCCATCCGCTTTTACACGGACTTTCACGTTATAGTCGATCACGCGTTTGACAGGCACCAGCACCTTCATACATAGTCTCCCTCTTGGTCCCGTTAAGGATGATTTCAAACTGTCTGGCGAAGCGCGCCTCGGTGGTCTATGGCTGCTTCGCTGCAGCAAGGATGCTGCGCGCCCTGATCCGCACCGGTGCGTCAACCATTTCACCATCTACGGATACAGCCCCATCCGCCGCCGCAAGAACACGGTTGGCCCAAGTGATCTGCTCTGGGCACGGCGCGAAAGCGGCTTTGACATCCTCGACCTGTTTTGGGTGAATGCAGAGTTTTCCTGCCATCCCGAGCGATTTTGCATGTCCGGCATCGTCGGCCAATTCAGCAGGATCGTCCAAGCGGGTTGTTACACCGTCGATCGGCGCGGCTATCCTTGCGACGCGAGATGCGAGCACAAGTTCTGATCGCGCAGGCAGCAGCAACTCACGCTTATGATCCATGCCAAGATCCGCACAATAATCAACCGATCCGAAAACCAGACGATCGACACCCGGCACTGTGGCAATTGATCGCGCGACGGCCATGCCACGACCGGATTCGATCAGACACAAGAGTGAGATGCCTTCAAGTTTGCCGGCGATTTGCGCCACGCAGGCCGGGTCCTCGGACTTGGGCAGCATGACAGTACTCGGGCGCAGCGCGATCACCGCGCGAAGATCATCATCATGCCACGGGGTGCCAGCTGGGTTAATGCGGACGATGATGGGCAAGTCCGTAAAGTCGCAAGTCAACGCTGTTCGGGCAGCGTCCTTGTCCGCCGTCGCGACAGCGTCTTCAAGGTCGAGTATGACTGCATCGGGTCGCGCTGCTGCGGCTTTTGTGAAGCGCTCGGGGCGGTTGGCAGGAACAAAAAGAAGTGCGCGCAGGGAGACCGGCATTACCATTGTGCGGTTGCCTCCATACTTACCGGACCGCCTGCCTGTGCCGTCCAGAGTCTCAGCGCATCGCTACGGGACTCAGCGTTAAGCTTGAAGGCCTCTGGCCCAAAAATCGGGGCGAGGCTGCGGAAATGGAATTCTTTGGGGACGGTTCCACGCAGGTCCGCCGCGTACTGGCACAACATGGTCGCTTGAATAGGCCCGTGAATAACGAGGCCCGGATAGGATTCCTCGTTCTGGGCATAGGGTGCATCGTAGTGAATGCGGTGACCGTTAAAGGTCAGCGCAGAATAGCGGAACAAGAACGGAGCACTTGCTGCGACATCCATGCTATGGGCACCTCGGGGTGCCTTATCCGGCGCCGGACCGACTGGGGCAGAAGTCTTGCGTGTCGCGTCTCTGTAAACGATGTCCTGACGCTCTGTCAGAGCGGAGCGCCCGCCGCTGGAAACATGATGGCGCACCGTGACGAAGCACAAGGCACCGCTGCGTCCATGTTTGACGGTCACGTCTTCGATCACGGAACGGCGGGTCACGACTTCCCCGATCTTTATCGGTGCGTGAAACTCGACCGCCCCTCCAGCCCACATGCGGCGCGGCAAAGGAACCGGCGGGAGAAAACCACCGCGCGCGGGGTGACCGTCGGGACCAAGTTCGGCCGTGGGAACGGCGGGCTGTCCGAGGCAGAGATGAATGAACAAAGGGGCCTCGGCGCCGTGATCTGTAGCCGACCGTCGTTCGAAGGTCGCATTGAACCGGACGACGAGCGCCGACGTCAGCTCTTCGCTGGCCTGATCTTCACGGCCAATCCAGTTTTTGAGATGGTCAAGATCTATCTGCATGCCTCAGTCCTTTGCATTAAGAGGATTCAACGCGGGCACCGGGCCATAGGTCGGCGTCTCGTTGTGCCAGACCGGTGCGGGTGCCGGATACGAAACCGGTCCGCTCGGTGTTTCAACGGTGATGCGGCGCAAATGCGGATGCGCAGAAAGACCCGCCATGTCATTGACTGAGGCGAGCGCGACATCGGCGCGCTGAAGCGCCGCGATTGCTTCAGGTCCGTTCCGAGTGGCAAAGCCAGCAGCAACTGCAGCATCGGTTTCCCCCCGGTTGGCCACGCGCGCGTTGTTGGTCGCAAAACGTGGGTCGCTGCCCAGATCAGCGCGTTTCAGAAACACGTCACAAAGCTTCGCCCATTCACGGGGCCGTGTTGCACAGATCATAGTCCGCTCGGAACGCGCCCTACCCGAAACGGATTTCAGGCGGTGCGTTCAAAACTTGGGCGGCCAAGTCTGGTCATTCGATTGAGAACCCAGACGCCAATCTTGACTTCTGTTTTCTGATTTTTGAAGTTGCGCGCCTTTAGCTTGGGCCCAATGACAGCCTTCCAGCGGCCCATGAGAGTTTCGCCCCGGCTGCGTTGATTGTAGCCGGTGGCTTTCTGCCAGGCCATCCGCCCGTTGATTGCGATGTCGGCGATATGGCAGTCTCGTGCCGTCGGTTTGCGGGCCACATTAGGGCTCAGGATTGCGTTTTTGGGAGGTGGGGTCGTCACCTCGATCATCGGTCCGAACCGAGCGGTAAGCAAATCAGATGTTGGGTCTCCGTCGTAAGCGCCGTCGGCCAGAAACAGATCAACCGGACCGTCGACTTGATCCAGGAGATCTGGCAGCGCCGTTGGATCACCGACGTCATCCTTGGTGAGATCAGAGCAAACGATCTCGCCACTGACAAGATCAAGACCGAGGTGGAGCTTGCGCCAAGAGCGCCGTTTACGCCTAGCTTTATGCTTCTCCTCGAGCCAGTCACCTTCTCCAAAGATCTTCAGACCGGTACTGTCCATGACCAGTTGCACTGGTTTGTCGCTCTTGGTTTTCGGCATTGGGCGCAACGTCAGCCCATTGCCACGGCGCGACAAGGTGGAAAAATCCGGCACTGCGATCGCAACCCCCAGCAGCCGCGCAATAGAGCGCATCAAGCCTTGGGTTTGGCGCAGAGGCTGCTTGAAGACCAGGCCCAGCGTCAGACACATCTCGATCGCCAAATCAGAGTAGTGCGGCTGTCCGCCGCGCGTGGTACGGCGCGGTGCCGACCACAAGGAAAGTGCGTCTTCGCTGATCCAAACTGTCAGATCACCCCGCTGCCGTAGACCTTCATTGTACTCAGGCCAACTAGTCACCCGATGCTTTTGCTTCGGGATCTTGTCACGACGAGCGGCGTTGAACTTGTGCGGCATTTAGAGCATCCTGAAACGAACAGATTGCCTCGATATCAGCTGTGCGACGATCCCTGCAACAAAGCCCTGGTCATGACCGGTGTCACTGTACCCTAATTAATCAGATTCTGCGGGTTCAGGGCATTTTGGGCCACTTTTGTACCCTTAATTACAATATATCCACAGGCTGCTCGCTTCAGGATTTGACCCCACTCGAGCGCGTCCAGATTGCATCGGCGCGCGCCAGAAGCGCTTGACGATTTGCGTTGTGTCCGAGCTCTGAGATGGCCTGACGTGCTGCCTGCAAAGCGCTCTCGGATGCAGTTGGGCGGCTCATTCCGTGTGTTTCCTGGCCCGTCGGATGCGCCGTTTCACGCAGTCCCGTCAACCGTTGATCGAGGTTACGCGACAACCCAAGGATCCGCTCGATCACCCGGCGATGCTGAGGAAAGACGCGGCGCAACTCCCCCTCCCCAGTAGATCGACACTTATCCACAGCTCAGACCGTACGGCAATTAAGAGTACAGTATGGTAATTAACGGTACAATATGAAAATTAAGGGTACAAACTGCCATTGATTTCAGGGGACAATTTCAGACACGATTCTGATTAATTAGGGTACAGTGACACCAGGTCTTCCCAATGATTCTATCGTGGGTTTCGATAATTGCATCCGCGATGGCAGCGGCCCATTCGATTGCGCAAACGGCCAGGATCGCAAGTCGCCGGTCACTGGATATGTCGCGCAAACCGTCCGCAAAGTAGCGTTCGCCCTGGCGTCGGAGGCGTGAAATCCGATGGGGCGGAATGTCGTCGAGGATGGTAGGTTTGAGATTGAGCCCCTGCAAAAGCTCCAGACGATCCAAAAGACGGCAGGCATCGGCAGAATTCCCGCCCACCTCAAACTGGCGCAGCCAGACAAACCGGGTGATCCGGTCATCGACCAGCTCAGACAGCAATCCGTCCAGTTTGCGCTTGGCATCGTCATCGAGCCGATCAACGATCCGCGTCTCGATGCGCCGTTCGGCGGCAACCAGGGCGTCAGCGCACAGTCGTTCAACAGTGGTGACCGCCGGGACAATCATCATGGACTGGCGGCATCGTTCGACAAATCTCTGGGCAAGGTCGGCATTGGATTGCGCCGTTTCAGCTTCGGTTGCCAACCAATCCGCGAGATCGCGGGCACCGCGCCCGGTGAACATCTTGTATCCGTAAACTTCGCGTAGGTCGGCTAGGTGTTCGCGGCGGGTTTCAGCTCGGTGCGCATAATCAGCCAGATCGTCGGGGTTCAATCCAAGCTGGGCGGCCAAGAAGTCTGTGATCTCTGACGGAATGATCTCACCCGGCATCAACAACCGCCCTGGGTATCGAAAAGCACAAAGCTGCAGGGCAAACCCAAATCGGTTGTGCGCTCGGCGGCGAGACAGGATGTGCTCGATGTCATCGTCGGCGAGGGTGTAGTATCGAAGCAGCGTTTCCTGATCTGTCGGCAAGTCGAAGAGCGTTGCCCGTTGGCGGGCATTCAAAATCTGTCGTCGCGGCAAAGTATCGTCCTGAATGAGGGTTGGTGGCGGCGTCCGTAAGACGGACGCTGAGCGGACAGGTTCAAGCGAACAGATGCACCGCATGAAACCGCTACTTTTGACGTCTCATATATCTGGTACGGTTAGATTTGCAAAAGAGGCCCCTTATCCGTACACTTTGTGCATGACTGCGACAAAAATTGGATACGCCCGCTGCTCGACCGACGGCCAGGACCTGACCGCCCAAAAACAGGCGCTCGAAGCTTTGGGCGTGGCCCCAGATCGGGTCTACACCGATCATGGATTGACCGGCACGAACCGCGCACGCCCCGGTTTGGATCAGGCGATTGCCGCCGTACGGGAAGGCGACACCCTTGTTGTGCCCAAACTAGACCGGCTGGCCCGTTCGGTCCCGGACGCCCGTGCAATTGCCCATCAGTTCGAGGTCAAAGGCGTAAAGCTCGCCCTCGGCGCTTCCGTTTATGATCCGACTGATCCCATGGGAAAGATGTTCTTCAACATCCTGGCGACCTTTGCCGAATTCGAGACCGACCTTATCCGCATGCGCACCCGCGAAGGTATGGCCATCGCCCGTGCCAAAGGGAAATTGCGCGGTAAGCAACCAAAGTTGTCTGACAAACAGCAGCGCGAGCTGACCCGCATGCACGCCACCGGCGAATATTCCATCAGCGATCTGGCAGAGGTGTTTTCCGTGTCCAGACCAACTGTCTATCGCACCCTCAAGAGAACTGAGACAAGGGTCATCTAAATCTCGATGAAAGTACAAGCATGGCCATCTCTTGCTGCTCAGAATGAGCTTTCGAAACAGCTCTTTGGTGCAACCGGCCCAAAGCGGCTTCAAGCTTGGCTTGATGCTCAGATAGCCCGCGTAGATGATCCCGCGTTTGCGCAATTATTCTCCGACCACATCACACTGCCGGGGATTAGCGAACAAGACTTCAACCACCGCCAGGTGAAGTCACAAAGCGGATCACTCCTCGGTGGCGTCCGATTTTTCGGCGGTGATACCGAACGTCCATTTATTGAGGTCATCGCGCATACGTTTCCAGAGAATACCGAAGGGATTGAGGCACTCGCTGAATTGGCGGCCACTGAATGGCAAGCATTCAAACCTCAACATCTGCGGTTGCTTTTGACGCCCGAACAACTGAACTCGTTTGACGGCACACGATCATTTATCATCGATATGAGCGTTCATGCCGCCCGTTATAGAGACTTAGGAGCGTCAAGTGACCGCATCTCCCTTACGGCATTCAGAGGGGCCGATGCTGCCATTCACCTGGTTGAGCAACGCTACCGCGACATCGCAGTGCACGAACCCGAGCTTGCCCAAAACATCTCTGCTGCTGATCCTGAGGATATACGAGCCTGGTATGGTGCTGGGCAGCTTCGCGCGATAACTGTATGTAACAAGACCGTTGGCCTTCTCGCCATCGCGCCTGGTGCCGTTGAATGGCTCGACGGTGATGAAATAAATGAGGAGGTTGTTGTCACATCTCAGACAGGAAATGGCTATGCCGCAGAGGCCCAAAAAACCTGGGCTGCTGAAGTCAAAGATCAAAACCGGTTGCTTATTGGCACCATAGACCGGCTCAACCCCGCATCACGCAGGACGGCTGAGGCTGTCGGGCGCAAAGCAATTCTCAACTATGTTTTTGTCAGCCTCTCAGCGTGTGCTGAGGCAACTAAGAGTCCTTAGCGTACTATTTCGCCCCCAGCCGTAAGCGACCCCCATAAAGCCGCGCATGATGGACCTCCGTGCAAATTGTTGCGAAAGATTCACTTTCTGCCTTACTGCTTTGAAGCAAGGTTCGCGACAACACTTGCAAGGTTCTGGGGTTCAAGCCTAGATGAAATCGCATCCAGCTCCAACAACGCGCGCGTCAGATACGGATGGAATTTCTCCGTCAGTAGGTTGCCGGCCCCAGCAAAAAGATCAACGTCTTCGCCGTCCCCAATCCTCTTGAGAACCTCGGTTAGTGGCGGGGTTTCGTCCCCCGCTTCCACTTGAAGGAAGCCATCATATTGTTCGACAGAAAACCTAAACCCTCTCAGCGCAAGCGCCAAGGTTGTCGTTTTCATTGTCCCTACTCGTGTTGCGATGATTGAGGTCTCTTCGCCCAAATTGATTAGGCGCGCATTAGTGAACCCCATCTGCGCATAGTTCAGCCGCGCCTCCTCAAGCATTCCGAGCGCATTCGCGTCCATGTAGAGGGGCTTGGTATCGCCCTCCAACACATCGAACATGCGCGCGATTACCTTGTCATGGATCTCGCCCGGGTCCCCACCAAACACAGGCGGCACACCTGCTTTGGCAGGTTTGACCATAATAACCTTTTCCCGGTCATGGATTTCCTGAACCAACCAGCGGCGCCCTGAAAAGATCAGCATCATCCCGGGTGAGAGGATGTTGTCGATTGGCAATGTCCCAAGTTCCCGCCCGTTTGAAACCAGCCTGTATTCTTCGGGCGTCTTGAACACCGCGTAAAAGCTATAGTGCTCGACTAGCCGCTCTCCGTTTTGGCCCAAGAGTAGCAAACCACCGTCCGTTTGCTCTATCAAGCCTGTTTCAGGATGACCGAGTGCGCGCAGCACATCAGTGAACATTGCTTTGGTGACTTGCCGAAACGGGCCTTCGCGACACAGCACGCTGTATAGAATATTGGCTGGTGCCCCTCCCCTCTGCGCGATTACGGATAGGATCTGATGCACAAGTGTCGACAGATGCAGTGCTTGCGGCTTCGGTGGTTCACACCAGCCCTCCAACAACAGATCAATCATCGCGATAGACCGGATCAACCCCAGCCTCAGACGATCCACAAAGCTACTACCCGAGGTGAGCCTCGTTTCTACCGCGTATTGTCGCAGGATCGCTGGCTGGCCCTCCCTACGTCCTGAACGTCCCAATCGTTGTCGTAGGGCTGCGACAGTGAAGGGTGCGCCAATTTGGGCGACACAGGTCACATCGCCGATGTCGATGCCAAGCTCCAGTGTGGACGTGCAGACAGCCGTGGTAGGTTTGCTGCTGTCTTTCAGGCGCCGTTCAACAAAATCACGGTGATCGCGTGAAAGGCTGGCATGGTGCGGGTAAAACTCTTGGGGAAGATGCTCTTGTTCGCATAAATTGCGCAGTCGGTCTGCGTAAATTTCAACACGTTGACGGGCACCGGCAAACACAAGATTGTCACTTCCCCGGAGATGCTCGAATAAGTGCGCTGCGACAGCGTCTGTGGCAGATGGGGTGTTGTCGTCTTCTCCACCGGAAAGATATCCACGCAGCTGAAGTTTCAGTTCCGCTTCTCCGCCCTCTGCTTCGATCAAAGTGACGTGTTCCGCATTGTCGGGCCGCAGATAAGCGCGGGCGAGATCCATATCCCCAAGCGTCGCAGATAGTCCAATGCGGCGGATGGGCCTTTTGATTGCCAACTCAAGACGTGTCAGCAGGGACCGCAATTGCACCCCGCGCTCACTATCGAGCACAGTGTGCAACTCATCGATCACCACAGCTCGGGTTGCACCGAACAGGCGCGCGATTTCCAGGCCCCGACGGACGAACAATGCCTCTAGCGATTCTGGCGTGATGAGCAAGATCCCTTTGGGATTTTTCATCGCGCGGGTTTTGACTGATTGCGACACATCGCCGTGCCACGGCACCACTGGAAGCTCCGCCTCTTGGCAGATGCCTTCCAGCCGCCCCGCCTGATCGGTGATCAGCGCCTTGAGTGGTCCGATGTAGAGCACATCGAAACCGCCACCCTCTGCCGGTGCATCCAGCACCTGAGAGATCAATGGAAAAAATGCAGCCTCTGTTTTACCACCGGCAGTCGATGCCGCGACGACGAGATCGTTGTCACTTTCGCAAATAGTCCGAATTGCGCGCGCCTGAATATCGCGCAGTTCACGCCACCCCTGCTGTCTGATCCATTTCTGGACAGGGCGGGCAAGTTGGTCAAAAGCGCTGCTCATCCTCGAGGCTCAGAGCTTGAAGCTGATCAGATCGTCGTCACCACTCGGTTGAGCGCCAGTCGTTTCCTCTACGTCGCTCATATCCTCGCCAAGGTCTTCCGAAACGTCAATCTTTTCGATTAGATCACTCCACTCTACGCTTGGGTTTTGCTCCAACACCGACAACAGATTCACAAAGGCCGTCACCGTGTTGCGCGGGGTCCTGAAATAGGCCTCTCCAATCCGATCTGAGCAATGGTTCATAAAGGCTTCCAGCGCTGTATCCGGCAAGGCAGTTTCATCGTCCTGCATCACGCGTCTGACATTGGCCAACAGAACAAACAGATCTTCCGGCGTCAGGCTTGCCAGCCGCACAACCGGCCCCGACAAATCAACAAGGCCATCTCGAGCGAAGGTGTTTTCTGCCAACCGCGATTGCAGGGCTTCGTAACTATAAAGCCCACGGCGCGTGTTCATCAAAAACTCTGGCGTGCCTCCCATGAGAAACCCAAGGTTCTCGGCACTGCCCTGAAGTACGTCATTCAAAATACGCAGGATTTGTTCGTAGTTTGCGTTGCGTGCCTGGGACGATGTCAGCTTGAACAGGTTCACCATTTCATCGAGGCCGACAAGCAGCCCTTTGTAACCGGCCTCGCACACAAAAGCAGACATCAGCTTGAGATGATCGTAAACGCTCGCATCATCAACGATAGTGCGCACGCCAAGGGCTTTGCGCGCATCTGTGCGTGTTGCGAATTCTCCCCGCAGCCAACGAAGTGCTGCCGACTTAAGTTCGTCATCCCCGTTCTCATGGCCTTCCCAATACCGGCGAATGACCTCTGCAAATTCAAAACCGCCAGTGAGTTCTTCAAAATGGCCCAAGCGCTCGCGAATGATGGTGCCCGTAGGCACATCTTTTTCCTCGGCATCTCGGTGCGCTTGGCTGACAAACCGCTCAACCACACTGGCCAAAGCTCCACCATCCGGCTTTGTGCGCGTTGACAGGTTGCGCGCCATTTCTGCGTAGAGGCCGCGCGCTTGCCCACCTGTCGCGTGAAGGCGCCTATCAGGGGCAAGATCAGCGAACATCACCACCAGCCCTTTTTCCAAAGCCACCAAACGGATCAGGTTCATAAAGAAGGTTTTGCCAGATCCATACTCCCCGATAACAAAACGGATAGCAGCGCCGCCGTCCGCGATGCGTTCCATGTCTTTCACAAGTTCTTCGATCTCGCGAACGCGTCCTACCTGAACATGACGCAGGCCCAGTTTCGGCACGACTCCTGCGCGTAAAGCCTGAACAATTGCATCGCGCTCACGTGGCTTCAATTTAGACATGACGCCCCTCCCCTTCTAATTTTTGTTTAACCGCATCCGCAATTTCCGGAGACACGTCATATCCATCATACTCTTCCAGCAAGGCTTCATCATGAGCCTCAAAGGCCCACTCGTTTATGGCCTCCAATGCACCTGACGGCATCAATCCATGTTTTCCGCAAAGTTGCTCGAACGCGTCTTCGGTCCAGTTCTCTTGAGCCACCAAATCCAACAGCAAAGCGCCATGTTTTGCATCTAGCCCAGTAAATAGCGTTGCAACTTTGGAGTCTCCGCCCTCTTCTGCTTCTTCCTCAGCCTCAAATATCTGCCCTAGGACAGAAGACACCCGCGCCGTATCTGATCTGATGGCCGCGATCCGCGATGCATCCAGAACAGGCCCAACTGCCTTTTGTAGTTCAGGAATGGCCTCTCCAAAATTGCCCGGCTGAGCCGCGCGAACAGTACGTGGCGCGTCTGCAATTTCTCCGGCGTGAAGGTCGGAATAGGCGAGTGACGGATCAAGACCCAATGCCTTGTACACTTTCTCAATGCTGGCGACCTCTTCGGATAGGATAACGCCATCGGCGTGTGCCGCCCCAACCAAGGCCGCACGCATCGCAGCTTGGTCTTCCACACCAACATCTTTGAGTTTACGGCGTAGCAGCGTCATGTCAGGCGGCACGGCAAGGAACCATACCATATTTGCCTGAAGCCGGTGCCGCTCCTGCTCACTCAGCCCTTCGACAGATGCAACTTGAGCCTCCAATGCTTTGCGTTCAGCATCGGCGATACGCCCGTCAGCATGGGCAACAAACGAGGCAAGAGCCAACTCCATCAGCGCGGTCTGATAGCTTTCCGAAACATCTTCCAGCTTTTCGATCTGTTCGCCGAGATCAAACAAAACCACAGGCTCTTCCGGTTTTGGTGAACGCAGTGCAAAGCGCGGATCAGGTGCCAGCCCAAATCCAAGCCGCGCCAAAGCATCTGCCGCCCCTGTTAGCTGTCGCTTGCCAATCTTCGTGCTGCGCTGTCCTTCTAGCTTTTCGATCACGTCGGCCAGCGGAATAAGTCCTCCGCGCTGCATGATCCCACTCGCCCACTCTTTCAGCGCTTCCATTTCTGTCGATGGGAAAAGGGTCCACAAATCTAGTGGCAAGAGGGCGTGCGCCTCGATGCTTCCCCTGCCCTCGGGGTTTCGACCAAGATAGCGGCTCAACTTATCAAGATCGTCTATCGCTTCATCCGCGACTTCCTGTGCAATCTCGACCGGCTTTCGCAATCCGGAGATATCAGGAACGGGTTTGCCGTTCGCCATGGGGCTAAGCGTTCCCTCAAACTCGCTTGAGGCTGCGCGATACGTTGCTTTGAGGTGTTTGCGTGGCTTGGTAACTTTCAGCCCATCAGGAAAACGTTTGTCAAACCTGATTTTGAACAAAGCATGGAATTCTTCGCGGCAGCGCGTAGCGGGCGTGCGCAAATGGCTTTCTGGATGGCAAATCAACCAACTCAATATCCAATCCGCGCTGAGGGTCTGGCCATGGGCAATACGTGCCCCAATGACATACCGAAGTACAAAAGGCAGTTCCCATCCGCTATGCTCAAAAATCGGTTCCAACGCTTCAAACTCGGCTTCTTTGAGCGTTACAATATCAAGAAACTCGCCAAGGTATCTTTTGACCGAATGGTTCTCAGGATAAATGGAAATAAGCCTACGAACTTCGGCAGCGATGTCCTTTGCATCTGCATCGGATTGATCGATAAAAAGCCGCCGCTCCAGCCCGTAGAAGTACAAGAACATGTAGCCCGGATCATAGGATGGGTCAGAACGGCCACTTGCCAACCATTCAAGATAGGTCGCCCTGCTTCGCGCTGAAATATCAGAGTATCCGGGCCAGTACGACATGCCCTCCCCTGCCCTGTCGTCCCCTGTCCTTGCGACAGAAAGTGACGGGTCAATGTAGGCCCTGCATTTGTCACGATAGCCGTGATGATTGAGCAAAGGCGTCGTGCCGACATAAACCATTCCACCAATATCTCGCCCAGCAACGGTCGTTGTCTCTGTTGCAGGAATCCAGCCACTTTTACGAGAATTCGTTTGCGGCTTGTGTGCTGTTGGCCGCGCGTTCTCGTACCGCTTGGCTATTGCGGATAGCGCTGGTGCCGCAGTCTGGCCAGCACGCACAATTTCAGCGTAATTCTGTTTTGGTGGTTTGGGCGGCAGTGACGGAACGGCGGCTTGCTTCTCAGAACTCACCGGAGGTTTGCGGACGTTTTTTTCATCTGAAAGACGCGGCGCGGTGCTGGATGAATCGTCACGCAGCTTTTTTTCTTCAACCGTATCCAACCTGCTGAGCGCTTTGCGTGCTCTTCTGCGCTCTTGCCACCAGACCAAAAAGATCGGTACCCCAAACGCAAAAAGAATCTGTCCGCCAACAGGCCAGCCTTGCAACGCGAAGGTTACGACGACCATGCACATCAAAAAATAAAGCGCGTAGAAAAAGGTAACTCGAAATAACTTTAGAATTGATGACATTAACAAAGCCCTCTTACGAATTACATTAGGTTGAAGGATATTTGATGCAAACACTATCGCTTAAGTAGAAGCGCAAATCTCTGCGATTTTCAATAAATACGCTCTCGGTCCGCGTCACGATGAGCGCAGACCAAGGCAGGTCCAAGGAGGCTTGATGCAAAGGCTTAAACATTGATGTCACTCCACAGGGCGCTCACGGGGAGTGCAAAATTTCTATCACCAAAGGTGAGTTTTTCCTGACCCAAATAGAACACGATGCCGGTACATGCCCGACTACGACCGGGTCCGTCTTTTGAGAACCATTTGAGGTGTTTGAAGTCATCACCGCTGACCGATGCAGAGGCTTTGACCTCGACACAGACCAGATGGCTGCCGCCGTCGATCAGGATGTCGATCTCCCGCTGGTCTGCACTGCGCCAGTGATAGAGCCGGTAGTCAGCGGCCTGCATTGGGATGGCACGCTGGATCTCGTTCAAAACGAAGCTCTCAAGCAGACCGCCGAGGGCTTGCGGATTATTGTCGATGGTGAAGGTATCTTCAGTGAAACGGCGCAAGGCACAGGCTATGCCTGAATCTACGAAGTGGTATTTTGGGTTCTTGATTTCCCGCTTGCCCTCGCCCGATGTCCAGGCACCCAGCTTGGTGAACATCGATAAGCGTATCAGGATATCCAAATATTGTTCGACTGTAACGCGTTGCAGCTTGGTCAGTTTGGCAAGTTCGGACGCATTGATTTCTTGAGCCGAGCGCGCCGCCATCTGGTCTATCAGGATACGCAGGGCATCTGGCTTTCGGACCGGCGTAATATCTGCCACATCACGCTCAACCACCGCGTCGATATAGTCGCGATACTGTCTCTGACGGGATCTGATTGGCAGCGTTCTGGTTTCGGGAAACCCACCTTCCAGAATGAGATCAATGTAATCACTGCGGCTGATTGGCTCTGGATCGGCCACTTGTCGTAGCTTCGGGTCGTTTTGCATCGCCCAATCCATTAGGTGGCTGACAGGTGCTCTTTTGACTTCCGCAACTGACAAGGGCCAGAGCTTAAGTGTGCGCATCCTGCCTGCAAGCGAGTCAGCTACGTCAGTGGTCGTAAATACGTTGGAGGATCCGGTAAGTACAAATTGCCCTTTGCGCCGATTGATATCGACCACCCTCTTAATTGCCAGAGCCAGCTTTTTAGACCGCTGGGCCTCATCAATGATAAGCGGTGCGTGGTCTAGGTCTTCCATCAGACTGGTGAGCTGCCCTTCTGGGTCTGCTTCAATGGCGGCCAGGACGGCAGCGTCATCTAAAGTGATAAAACGGCCATTGCCAAACAAATCTCGTACAAGTGTCGTCTTGCCAACCTGCCTTGGGCCAATGAGGTTAACCACACGCGCTGATGCGATTGCGTCTTCAAGCTCTGGAATGAGATGTCTTGGCAGATAGTCTTCTGTATCACTCATGGACCGGTGCTTCCCTTTCGAGCTTTGCAGAACGCATCCCGTATGAGAGGTCTGCTTCCCTACCACTGGTTGCCTATTAGAGAGCCCACCATTTGTCTACTAGAAGCTCCACCATTTGCCTATTAGATATCTCCCCATTTGCACACTACATGGACTACTGTGTGTCAACTTGCTAAGCCAGCATCCTGTAGTTCTTCGCGATCGGGCAAGTCCCGCAGGCTCTCCCTCCCGAACACCATGAGGAACTTCTGCGTGGTCACATATGTATACGGTGCCCCTGCCCGAGGACTGCGCGGTCCAGTGGTAATCAACTCTTGCGCTCGCAGCCGCCCGATCAGATCACGGCTGATGTCTTTGCCAAAAATATCTTTCAACCCATCACGGGTCAGCGGCTGGTGATAGGCAATCGAAGCGAGCACAGCAACTTCGAATTCGTTCAGGTCCAACAGTTGCTCGTTCACATCCGCCGCCGTTCGGATCGCATCGGCAAATCGCACCTGCGTCCGCATCAGCCAGCCATCTGCAACGGCGACCAGCTCATAGGGACGACCGGCTAGTTCCGATTGGATATCCTCGATCAACAAATCAACCGACGCCCCCTGCCCGACCACCCTTGCCAGATCCACCCGCGGCACTGGCGAAGCGCTCGCAAAAATCACCGCTTCAATCCGGCCCATCCATTCGCGCCAGCGCAGCGCTGGCGGCAGGTCTTCCAATGGCACCGTAAACTTAATGCACCGGCTCTGTTGATATGCGAAGGGAAGGCATGACCAAATCTAGCCCTTCTTCGCTCTATCACCGCCATCGTTTCCCGTCAGATGTGATCGCTCATGCGGTTTGGCTGTATTTCAAATTTCCACTCAGTTTGCGCATGGTCGAAGACCTGCTGGCCGAGCGCGGCATAATCGTTTCGCATCAGACAATACGGACGTGGGCTGAGAAATTTGGCTGTCAATATGCCGCCAACATCCGCCGCAGGTCGGCGGGCCAGTTCGATGGCAAGTGGCATCTCGATGAGGTTGTGATCACAATGCGCGGCAAGAAGCACTGGCTGTGGCGCGCTGTCGATCAGAACGGTTTTGTTTTGGATGTTTTGGTGCAAAGCCGCCGCAATACGACCGCAGCCAAGCGCCTGATGCGCAAACTTCTGAAGCGGCATGGATCAGCGCCGCGTGTCATGATCACCGATAAATTGCGGTCATACGGGGCGGCAAAACGAGAGGTCATGCCCGGTGTCGAACACCGATCACACAAGGGCTTGAACAATAGAGCCGAGAACTCCCATCAGCCAACGCGGCAGCGAGAGAGGGCGATGAAGCGATTCAAATCCCCGAGGCAGTTGCAACGATTTCTTTCCATCCATGATCCGATTGCCAACTTGTTCCAGCTTCCTCGCGACAAAATGACATCCACCCGTTTCCGGGAAATGAGATCACTTGCGACGCAAACTTGGCGCGAAATCGCACAGGTTAGAGCAGTATAGCTTCTGAGTGCGGAAAACTCATTGACCCAGTTAAGTTAAGTTTACGGTGCCCAAAAACACTTTCTATGGCTCGAACCCGCGATCCTCGACCGTGTTAGTGTTTTTATAGCAAGGAACAGTCACCCCAAGGGTCCAGAGGATTTTGACAGGTTCACGTTGGGGGCCGCTCTCCCGTTCGATACACGCACTCTTCCGTCGCCACGTTTTCTAGTTCCCCTCGAATCTTTTGAAGGGCAACGCCTTGTTCTGATCCGTATAGAAAGCCGCCTCAGGCTTTCTTTGCGCGGTTCGGTCGAAACGACACAAAGCTTGCTTCAATCCGCGCTTTCGAACTGGATTTTGATTGGAGGCTATCTTGGTATTTGCCTGATAGTTGCGGCCACGAACTTTGCCTTCTGGCTTTGGCTGCGCGAAACCTATTATCTGTATTACGCTGTTTTCGCCGGGACTGTCGCGGCCATGGCGCTTTGGCGCACCGGGCTAATGTCTGCGCTACTCCCGGATATCTACTATCAGTTCCACATACAGATCTTTGGCCTTGCACATGGAACATCCTTGCTTGCCGGATTTGCCTTTGCCGCCAGTTTCCTGCCCTTCCGGGAACATTCCCCGCTCGCATGGCGCCTGACACAGGCGCTTTCGGCCTGCGGGCTACTCGTCATTTTGATTGCATTTCTCGATCTGTGGGCAGAGCTGTTCCTATACGTCGAGATACTGTGTATCGCGTTGGCAATTATACCGATCATTGCGGCCATACGCATGGCGATCCGGGGGGTCAATCGCACAAGAATATACCTGTTGTCATTTACCCCATATAATCTCGCGATCTTCGTCATTCTGGCGCGAAACAGCGATATTGCCCACTCTGGCCCTGTAATCGACCACGCCCTTGAGATAGGGAGCATACTGCACCTTCTATTCATGACGATTGCTCTTGGCAGCCGCATCAACAAGGCTGAAACTGATCGGCGTAAAGCTGAGCATGAATCGCTCAGGGCTGCCCGATCGGCTGAACAACGCGCCACAGAAATTGTCAGAACTCGCACGCAAGAGCTTACGCAAGCCAAGGCAGAGCTGGAGGAGGCGCTTGAAACCGAGCGGCGCGTATCACGCGAACAGTTGCAGTTCATCGACACCGTTTCGCATGAATATCGTACTCCTGTCGCTATTCTGCGAACCAATCTCAATTTGTTGCAGATTGCACAGGCCAAAAAAGCGCCAGTACCCGCTCCACCTCTTGCGCGCATGCATGACGCGATCCTGCGCTTGACGGAAATTGTTGAAGTCAGCTTGCGCAGTGATCGTATTACCGACGAAAAACTGGAGCTTTCCGCGACCATGCTTGCGCTTGGTCAACTCGTCGAGGAGGCCATCCAACTTGCAAATGGGGTTTATCCGGAACGTACGATCACGGTTGCCGCACATCCTGACGCTGTAGCACACACTGTTTGGGGCGACCCGCCGCTTTTGAAAACTGCCTTGGTCAACATCATCGAGAACGCGCTCAAATATTCAGCCGCCGAAAGCGTAGTGACACTTGACCTGTCCGTGAATGGGAATGATCAGATCACAATAAGCGTTGCAGACGAAGGCATCGGGATTTCTGATGCGGCCTTGCCATTTGTTTTTGACAAATATTACCGTGCGGCCAATGCCATGAACCAGACAGGTGCGGGTATCGGTCTGTATTTGGTGCGCTCGATCATTGTTGCACATGGCGGAAATATCTCGCTTGTCTCATCGTCGCGCGGTACCACTGCAACAATCACCCTTCCTATTTGTCGCCATGGCGACGGAGAAGCTTAATCCAATGCCCAGTCTAAATGTCATTCTCGTTGAAGATAACACAGCCCTTCGCGAAAGTCTGATGGATTGCTTTGCCGAATCTGGCATACGCGCGGTTGCCGCAGAAACGGCATTGCAGTTCTATCGCCTTCTGGCTAGCTCGCCCTGCGATATCGCAATTCTGGACATCGGCCTGCCTGACGAAGATGGCTTGTCTATCCTGCAGTTTCTGCGTCAGGAAAAACCGCATATCGGGGCCATTCTGATGACCGCACGCGGATCCCTTAATGATCGGATTGCCGGGTTGCAAACAGGTGCCGATATATTTCTTACCAAGCCGGTTGAATATGTAGAGCTTGAAGCAGCCCTTCGAAATCTGTCGCGGCGGTTGGGTGCGCAGGCCACGTCAGAGAACATACAGGCCACCGACGACGACTGGGTCTTTCACAAGAACAGTTTCAGGTTGATTGCCCCCAACAATGTTGCCGTTCCGCTTACCCATCAGGAATGTCGCCTAGTCAATGGGTTCGCCCAGGCCGAAGGGGCAACAGTTCCGCGCCATGAAGTACTTGCTGCGCTCGGCTATGCCCAGACAGATGCAGGGCAGCGCAGCCTGAATGCCACGCTTGTGCGTTTGCGGGCCAAAGTCGATAAGCTGACAGGCTTGGCGTTGCCTGTACAAACCATCAGAGGTTTGGGCTACGTGGTACGCAATTTGCAAAGTGAATAAGCCTCGTTGGGGTCGTGTTGCACGGATCGACTCCAATTCGGAACGCGCCCTACCCGAGACGGAACTCAGGCGGTGCGTTCGAAACGGCTCTGTTGCATCGTCAAGTTATCGGCTTTCGTCGCGACGAAAGCCCGGCACCGGGTCTCAAGCAGCCTTCAGCTCACGCGTGATATCGTCCCAGATCCAATGGGCGTCGGCTCGAGTCTGACGGTAGGCTGCGGCTGAAAGTGTATGGCGGCGCGGACGGAAGATGGTTTGGACCCGATCATGAACGGAAAGAAATCGCTGGGCTTGTAAACCTCCCCATAATCTTTTCTCGCCGTCGGGCGAGGCGATGTGACCCTTCGGATCGATTGTTAAGATGGGGTGGTTGCCGTCCAGGTGTTGTCACATTAACGGGCCTAAGTGTCACTGTACCCTATTTAATCAGATTCTGCGGATTCAGCGCATTTTGGGGCGTTTTTGTACCCTTAATTGCAATATTTCCACAGGCTGCTCGCTTCAGGTTTCGACCCCACTCGAGCGCGTCCAGATTGCATCGGCGCGCGCCAGAAGCGCTTGACGATTTGCATCGTGTCCGAGCTCTGAGATGGCCTGACGTGCTGCTCGCAAAGCGCTCTCGGATGCATTTGGGCGGCTCATTCCGTGTGTTTCCTGGCCGGTCGGATGCCCCGTTTCGCGCAGTCCCGTCAACCGTTGATCGAGGTCACGCGACAACCCACGGACCCGCTCGATCACCCTGCGATGCTGAGGAAAGACGCGGCGCAACTCCCGAACCACCTGGCCGTTTCCTCTCAGCATGATGGCGGCACCCAACAAGGGACGGGTCATGCCGACACCGACCGCGGCAAGCGCCATTAACCTTTCGCGCTCGTTCGTGGAGATGACGGACGCTGAGTTGCCGACGCCCAGAATCGATACAATAGACAGGGTCAAATCCATTCGGCGCAAACGCCTGAGATCGTTGCTCGCCACAGCCGTTTCCAAGACCTGCGCGCCACGTGCAGCGCGCGCAAGTAGCCGGTCTGATACGGCTTCGGCTAGATGTTTCGCCGCGAGGGATTGACCGCAGGTTTCGCAGGTCATCGACCACGCGAAGCGCCAATGACGAAGAGCGAGACCGGGCGTTTGCTCCGTGCACCCCGGACAATACTGGAAGTCATGCCGTGACACGTATCGTACGGCATGATGCACCGTATCAGGAAGGGTCATGGCGGCGATTTCATTCCGGGTCCGTTGAACTGCCGAGCAGAGACAGGCCCAGTCCATCTCTCCGGGATCGTTGATACGCTCCGGCACCCTGCCCTGCCCCAAACCAAGATAGCCGCAAAGTTCTTCAGCGGAGCAGTGATTGGCCTTCGCCAATCGCCCGATCCAGCTGGACAGAAGCTCATCGCGTGCAGGCGGCGGTCGAAACGGTAGCGATCTGACGGTCACCGGAATGCTGCGGCGGGTTGGCGAGGGATGTTCCAGGCATGCTTTGCCCAGACCGGCTGCCAGGACTGAACCGCTTCGTCGGTGATCCGCTCCTCACCCGTCTCGATCGCTTCTATGGCCAAAGACTTGATCATGATGAACACGCGAGAGGTGACGCCGCCCGTCACTTTCAGGATCGTTCGAAGCGACCCAACCGTCAGGCCAGACCGCTGCTCGAGTGCCATTGCGGCAATCAACGTCTGGATCAGACGGGAGAACTCCACGTCGTCCTCCCAGAGCGGCAGGTAGTGTTCGTCAAGCCGACGGGCCAGTTAGTCGTCACCGCGGACGGCCTCGAGGGCCTCGTTGACACCGAAAACGACAAGCGACGCGCACAGATCGTTGGACAGAAACCGTAGCATGTTCAGGAACCGTCGTTGCTCCCGGTAACTGCCGGCAAGCAGGTTATGCACTTCGTCGATCATCAGCATCTTCACGTCCATGTCCCGAAGATGGCTTAGCGCGCGCACCTCAAGCTCGGACACCGTGTGACGCCCCCACATCGGCGCCCCAATCGTCGCCAGGATGTGCTGATAGAAGCGTCTTTCGTCCGGTGCGGGCGGGGCCTGAACCAGCAGTATGGGTGCCTTCGTGGCGCCCAGTTGGGCGTTGTACTGCGTTGGATATTTGCTCGCCATGCGCTTGGCGATCATTGTCTTTCCGATGCCAGAGCTGCCATAAACCATCAACCCTGGCATCCGGCTTTACTGTGGCATTTCCATCAGGGATGTCAATCGGTTGAGAACGATGGTGGCACGGTCGAACGCGATCCAATGATCGCCGCGGATACGGTCAATTCTTTCTTCTGGGGTCATTAAACTCATCAATCTCATAGGTTGGCAGATCAGGGTTGCCTGTATCAATCGCGAACATTTCGCGCGATGGATCGCGGCGCGGTTGGTGCCGGGGCAGCCGAGCACCTCTTTCGTTTTCCAACCGGGCAGTCCTTGTCTTTTGGCGCGCCGCTTCGGCCAGCCGCCGTTGCGCGTCAATCAATTGGAATAGGACCCGCTCGTTGATCCGGCCACCATGTTTGTCATGCCATTCTTTCCGCGCCCGCCGACTTTCCCAAAGCGATATACGCGGGTGGCTGAGATCCCGGTACCGGGCCGAGATCACGCGGCCATCATCGGTGATGACCCAGACCTGCGACAAGTCTCGCGGATCGTATTTCACCTGTACCTTACCCTGCCCGCGTCCGACCAACGACGCGAAGGCATCACTCCAGTAATTGACCCCGAAAAGCGTGATCCCAGTGCGTCCGAGCTGGCGCCACTCGAATGGCAGGAAGCTTGTCCGAAAGGCTTCGACATCGACGACCTGCCGTCCCGCAGTATCCCCGCCCATGTCCGCCCATGCCGCAAGCGGCGTTCGTCCGAAAGCTTCGTGAACCGTATTGTGGTATCGGCAGATTTCCAGATGAAGCCAATCCTCAAACTCGGTCAGTGTCAGGGCCGCATGTTTTTCACTGTCATAGTCGCCCTTCTCGACGATTGAGGAATGCGTAGTCCCGGGCAGCACATGAACGGCACCCATGGTCGTTCCGATCAGCCGTTCGACATGACCGCCATAGTGTTTGCCGCCAAGCGGACGATACTCGACAGTAATACCCCAATCTTCGCAGGCCATTCTGAAGGCCTCGCTGTGGAACTCCTGCGCATTGTCGACGTGGATCGCCTTAGGAATGCCGGCCGTCGGCCAAATCACCTCTTCCAGTGTTCCAGGGACGTGCACCGATTTCCGGCGCACACAGTGATCGAGACACAGGGCGATCGACAAGACAGATGGCTCATCGAAAGTGACATGGACCCCGAGAACGATCCGGCTCGCGACATCGATGGCCACCGTCAGATAGGGGCGCGCAAGCGGCCGTCGATTGACGTGATCGACCAACGTGATGTCCGAAGTTGTATGATCGATCTGAACGACTTCCAGCGGGGCTGAAACTTCAAGTCGGCCAGGACGCGCGGCAAAGACCTTGTCAGCCGCGTCTGCTCCGCGCCGTTTCCGGAAGACCTCTCGCTGATCCATAGCGTCTAGACGTGCTTTGACCGTTCTCCGGGTCGGGGGCTGAAACCCCTTCGCCTCGCACTCGGCACGGATCTCGCGCCAGATGCGAAGAAAGCTCGAGCGCTCGCGGACCAGATAGTATCTTCGCAGGCTCTCATCGATGATGATTTCGACGTCTTCAGCAATCCGTTTCGATCCCGGTTTCGGCCCGCGACGGTCCAACTCCAACGCCGTGGCACGTGCATCGTTCTCTCTCAGACGCCGGTAGAGCGACCATGTGTGGCTTTTCGCCAAGCCCAGTTCCCAAGCGGCATCTCCGATAGCCGCGCTGATCGGCTCACCTCTCTTCTCAAGCTCCAGGATCGGCCGAAGAACCGCCGCACGGTGTTTCGCAAGACGCTCGTTTACCACGCAAATCCCCCTCCCCAATAGATCGACACTTATCCACAGCTCAGACTGTACGGCAATTAAAGGTACAGTATGTTAATTAAAGGTATAGTATGAAAATTAAGGGTACAACCCGCCATTGATTTCATGGGGCAATTTCAGGCACGATTCTGATTAATTAGGGAACAGTGACAGGTACGGTCATAGGCGATTGCATGCCGCGCCATCGTGCAGAAGAGTTCCTGAAATTCCTGCGACAGATCGACAAGGCTGTGCCCACGCGGCGCGATGTGCATCTGGTGCTCGACAACTACGCCACCCACAAGACGCCCGAGGTGAAGGCCTGGTTGGACAAGCACCCGCGCTTCAAGCTTCACTTCACGCCCACCAGCGCGTCTTGGCTGAACCTGGTCGAAAGGTTCTTCGCCGAGATCACGTCAAGGCGCATCCGGCGCGGCAGCTATTCCAGCGTCGATGATCTTGAGGCCGCGATCTACGACTATTTGGCGTACCACAACGAGAGCCCCAAGCCCTTCAAATGGACCAAAACCGCCGAGGATATTCTCACCCGGGAACGCCGCGCCTTGGATAAGCTCGATCAAATCCGAGGGAACCGGTAAGATACGTCAGACTCAGAGCACTAAGGTGTTCAGCTTCGGAATCTGGTGGGTTGGATTTAGGATGAATCTGTCTGGCTCAGATGTCCAAATATGCAGATGTATTCGTAGGGCGTGAAGCCACCGAGGATCTTGAGTCCCCGCGGTCGTTGAGGCGGCATTTCACGCGAGGAGTTTTCTCGCCAAAATCGGACCGCCGGATCAGTCAGGCTACCTCGAGTTCCTGCAATAGCAGGGAACTGCGTTGCATCCCATCGGCATAAGTCGGAACAGTATCGGGAGTGGATCTGTCGCAAAGTTTCTAGTTACTTGGAGAACGGCCTTCGCTGGACGCACCTATGCTGCGAGATCAGCAAACTTCTTGAATGGCGGGATGCCTTTTTGAGCAAGCTGGCCCTTACGGATCATGTGCGCCGTTTCAATCCCAGCTAGCGTTGCCGCAGCCGAATGGAACGCTTTGAAACCGAGCATTGGTCGGGTGATCCGCTTAATGAAACGGTGGTCTTGCTCAACGATGTTGTTATCCGGCATGAATGATCTCGGCACCCCAATCGGGGGTTTATAATACCTCGATGTGGGTTAGAGTTGACCCACCGGGATTGGGGTGTTGGGAGCACGAATGGCGGGCAGGCCGAAGTATCTCATGAGCTGAGAGCTCGAGTTGTTATCTGGCCGCCCCTTCGACTTGCCCGGTTGCGCTGCGAGCGCGGATCCGTAGTTGTCGTGTGGCCCGCTGGCTCCCTTGTTTTTGAACATTGAAAGGAGCCAATCATGAAGATCATTGCCCTCGATGTGCATCGTACCTTCGCACAAGTGGCTATCCTGGAGAACGGCAAGATCAGGGATGCCGGTCGCCTGGAGCTTGAGCGCGAGCATATCCTGAAGTTTGCAGAGCGGCTGAATGTGGAGGACGAGATCGTTCTGGAAGCGACGGTCAACACAAAAGCCATCGTGCGACTGCTGTCGCCCCGTGTGAACCGGGTTGTCATCTCCAACCCTCTTTTGGTGGGCGCTATTGCCTGGGCCAAAGTCAAGACCGACAAGATCGACGCGTCGGTTCTGGCGAAACTACACGCCAGTGGTTTTCTGCCTGAGGTTTGGATGCCAGATGAGGAAACAGAACGGCTTCGTCGCGTCGTGGCTGAGCGGGTGCAACTGGTCTCCCAGATGACCCGTCTCAAAAACCGGATCCATTCGGTTTTGCATGCCAATCTGATCCCGCCCTTTTCCGGCTCTCTGTTCTCAAAGCGCGGAAGGGCCTGGCTTGAGGCGCTACCTGTTGCCGAAGATCAGCAGCGCGTCATCCTCCGCCATGCCAGCGAACTTGATCGGCTCGGTCACGACCTCAAGCAGATCGATGAGGATCTTGCACAGGCAGCACTCCAGGAACCGCGGGTGAAGCAACTGATGACTATCACCGGTGTCAACATGATCGTCGCATTGAGTGTCCTGGCTGCCGTTGGCGATATCGGACGGTTTTCATCGCCAGAGAAGCTTGTCAGCTATTTCGGCCTCAATCCCCGGGTACGGCAATCTGGTGACAAGCCTGCCTATCACGGGCGCATCACCAAGCAGGGTCGATCACATGCGCGAGCGATGCTGGTGGAGGCAGCCTGGTCGGTGTCCCGAACACCTGGCCCGCTGCGAGCCTTCTTTCAACGGATCAAAGAAAAGCGCGGGAACCAAGTCGCAGCAGTCGCGACAGCGCGTAAGCTGACGGTGGTCATCTGGCACATGCTATCGAAAGGCGAAGAGTACATCTGGAGCCGTCCTGCTCTCCTGGACTGGAAGCTTAGAAAACTGGAATTGGCCGCAGGGTACCCTTCTAAACGGGGTGGCAGGACAAAAGGGTCAGCAGCCGACTACAGCCTCAAATCGGTGCGCGATCGGGAACGAGAGGCTGTCGGTCACGCGGAGGAAGTATACCGCCGCTTCGTCACAAAATGGAAGCAGAGGTCGCCAATGGCCGATCCGGTTTCACATCAGTAGGTCAACCAAAAAAGGAGCTCCGTACTTCAAAAACTTCTTGTCAAATACATCCGTGAGATATTTGGATTGAACGATACCGATGATCCGACCAACTCCAGTGAATTTGAGGATGACATTTAGACTGTGCAAGCCAGCCAAATTGGCACCGCTCTTGTCGATGGCAATACGGTCCGGGACACCGTTGGTGCCAACGGTACGCATGAAGAATCTGCGAGCCGCAGCGGTATCACGACGCTCTGACAGCATGAATTCAAGGGTCTGCCCGTCACGATCAACCGCGCGATACAGGTAAGTCCAGGTTCCACGAACTTTGATATAAGTTTCATCCATCCGCCAAGAGACGGCAGTCGACCGCTTTCTCGCCTGCGCATTTGCAGCGATCAGCGGCGAGTACTTCACCACCCAGCGATTCAACGTGGCATGATCAATTTCAACTCCGCGTTCAGCCATGATGTCTTCCAGATCCCGATAGGAGACGCCGTAGCGCACGTAGAAGAATAAAGCGTACAAGATCACGCTTTTCGGGAAATGGTTCCCTTTGAATTCAATCGCCACAAATGGGGACCCTACATCAAGCTCAAAAGCCCGCACCTACCATGCGCAAGCCAGTCCAACCAACCGCAAAAACTTTGCGACAGAACCGTGTGGATGCCCGTGGCGTCATAGCTTCCTCCACCGGCGACAGGAGGAGGAAGAACAGCGTGCGGGGGTGGCCCCGTGACCTGTTCGTGTTCCGTTTCCTACGCCGGTATTGTCCGGATCAGGTTCGATGGGTTGGCTTGCGCCTCTCAGCCCCTTTCGAGGCACCCCAACGGATTCGTCCATGTGGTAGCAGCCGTCCTGTCGGGGATCAAGCGACGCCGGTGCGGTGATCCGCCTCCCATCGCGCGCAAACGCCTCTGGCCCAGCGGTACGACGATTTGCCGAAACAGTCATGCAGGGAATCCACCGCGATCACACTCCCCAGCGCCAGCCGTCCCAGCAGGCACAATTGCGGTATCTCGTGGCCCTGTTGATCCAAGACATGCCCGTCAGGCGCGGTGCGCGCCGCCAACCCATCGGCCAAAGACGCCAACACGCCCGCATCCACCAGCGATGCCACTGGCGCCGCCGCAATGGCCGACAGATCGGGCGAAGGCAGCACCGCGTCGATCATGACAGAAACGCGGGCGTTTTGCTCAGCGCCCTGTAGCGTCCAGCCTTCCTCTGTCAGGGTGAAATCGGGATCGGCGGCAAGGTCCAGATCGACAATTCCCGCCTCCACCAATGCCAACAGCTCTTGGGCCGCTGACAACGGGGGGCCGTAGCTGTACCGCTTTAGCCCTTCGTCGAACCCGACCAGCATCTGTGCCGTCTCGGCAGGTGTGTCAGCGGGGTTGTACCCCTTGCGCAGGTCATCCTGTATCTTGCGCCAGACCTGTCCGGCCACATATCCGATGGTCGGGTCAAGCGTGCCATCAGCCAGCCCGATGCCCATGCGCAGGCTTTCGATCGGGTTCAGGTCCGTTTCCTGCGCACCGGGTTTGATCCATTCGCGATGCAACCACTCTGACACCGCGCCTTGCGGAACCTGCCTGTGACATTCTGACAGGATGCGTGTCACGGCGGGGTCCAGTGCGGCATTGATCGCGGCGCGCGCGCTGTCGGGATCCGTCTCGGCGGCCTGTGCGATGGCGCGGGACAACCGGGTCACCTCGGCGCGGTGCAGATCAAATCGCGCGTCCAGCGGGGCTGTTACAGGTTTTGGGAATGGCGGGTGACCGTTCAGTGAAAACGGATAGATGCGTGCGGGTTCGCAGCCTGACGGATGGTATCCTTTGGCATCAAACGACCCGCCCTGCCCGCAGGTCAGCACCCGCAAAACGTCAAAGGTGGACAGCCCCAAACCGCGAATGGCCACGGTGCAGCCTGTCCAGTCTCGGGCGCGGTCGGCCAGTTGGTTCGCGGGATAGGCCCGCGTCAGCGTGCCCTGACTGCGGCCGACATGGGCCTGCCATTCCGCCAGTTGATCGTCGGGGCGCACCTGTGGCTGTCCGGGTGTCAACAAAACCTCGTCATAGGGTGCGCGCCACGTCCCACCGGCCTTTACCCGCCAGCCCTCGGCGCTGTGCTCAACCCGGCTGACCCGTTCGGGGATGATCGCAACCGTTCCTTGTGCCGTGGTCCGCAGATCATGCAACCGCGCCTGCAGATACTGCCCCATCACGGCGCGCGGCGGGAAACTGTCGGGGTCAGCCTGTTCGCCGGTGTGCCGGGCGTACCAATCCGCAAAGCTGCCACAGCGTGAAAACGCGGGCGGGCGGATCGCGATGTCACGAAAGGGGATGTTCAGCAGGCAGAGCGGGCTTTCGTCAGGGTGGAAATTCGGCCCTGCCCCCGGTGCGTCAGAGGGGTCAAAGACATCGACGGCGACGCGACAGGCGCTGTCCTGCAAATGCGTGACCAGTGCCTCAAGCGCGCCGAGGCTCCGTGGGCCGAGACCGAGAATTGCAATCCGTGCCAGACCCGCCTCTGCTATCATTTGAAACCCTTTCCCAGACGGCCAGCCGTGCGCGGGCCTGTCTTTTACGATATATGTCTACAAACATGGCCGACCGCGAAAAAGTTCCGCGCGGTCTGCTGTCCCTACCCGACCTTGCGCAGCGCGCCTTTCAGTGCCAGCGCCTCCAGCCGGTTGCGCAAACCGCGTGGGGCGCTCAGTGCCATACGCTCCATGCAGGCGCGGTTGGCATCCCCGGCCCGCAATCCACCCAAGACCAGACGCGCCATGCCGAGGCGGTCGCCCTGGGTTTGCGACAACAGGTCCAGCGCGGGCAGCAACCGTTGTTCGACGGCATCAAAGTCGGTGCCAAAGGGAAATTTTGGCAATTCCACCGGATCAAGCCAGCCGTCCAGATGCCGCGGCGTGTTGCACCGCCACCCGTCAGGCACCGCAAAGTCCGCCGCCAGTTTGCCCGCCGCCTTCGCCTGTGCAACCAGATCATCCTGAAACCGGCTGTCGGCAATACGCACCATGCGCGCCACCGCCACCTCGTCCCGCACCCCGCGCAGATCGGCAATGCCGTATTCCGTCACCACGATATCGCGATAGGCGCGCGGCACGCTTTCGTGCGGATGCGACCAGACGATATTCGATGTGGTCCGCCCCGCCTTTGTCCGCGTTGCGGGCAGCGTGATGATCGACCGCGCCCCGTCCAGTGCAAAGGCCTGTTCGACAAAGTTGAACTGACCGCCAATGCCGCTGACCACTTGCCCGCCTTTCGTGATGTCACTGGTCACACCGCCCAAAACGCTCACCTTCATCGCCGCGTTTACAAAACGCGCATCGGTGCGGGCGGCGCGTTTGGTCTCTTCGTCACCGTAGAGCTGGTTAGTGAATGACACGGGCATCATGCGGATGCGGGCGTGTTCGGCATCCGTCAGACCGCGCAACGCCGCGTAAAAGGCACGGCAATCCACGAAAAACCCTGCGTGAATGGCAACGCCGTCAACCTCGCGGCGCACGATCCCCGCCTTGAACAGTTGCAGTATCCCGTCGACCAGCATTTCGGTCACCACGTAGAGACCCGCGTCAAACGCCCCGCTTTCGTCAAATCGGTCCCCCGCAAAGGGACTGTTGCGCTGGATGGTCTGGGCCTGCCCCGCGTGCCGCAACATCAGCGCATGGGCCACCGCGTCGCCAATCGCGCCGATGCCGATCTGCAGCGACCCGCCATCGCGGATCAGCCGCGCCACATGCAAGCCGATGGCATGTTCCACCGCACCCACGGGGCGTTTGACCACCGAGAACAGCTCGAACTGCGGGCCCTCGTCCATCAGCATCTGAATTTCGTCACGGGCCACCCGCGCCTGCGGGCCGGTCATCGCGGGCAGCCTGTCGTTCGCTTCGGCCGCGACAATGAAATCCTGCCGCCCTGCCCGCCGGTCGTGCAACAAGTCGGCCGAGATGTCGGTGTTACACGACAGGCTAAAGCTGCCGTCCTCCAGCGGGGCCAACAGCTGCATCATCACGTTGGGCCGCCAGCGCCGCAACACGTCCAGCGCATGGGTATAGTTCGCCGCGATATAGCGGCGCTGCGCCACAGGCTGCGACAGCCAGCGCCCCGCCTGCATAAAGAATTCCGACACCTCGATGTTGTCGGGCAAGGTGCCGTCGCGCATCCTCCGCGCATAGTCGATCTGCGGGTACTCACCGAACAGACGGTCGGCGGCGGGGGCCAGCAGGCGGCGGGCCATGCCCTGCGCCATATCGGGGCGTTCCAGCGTCAGCGCGGTCAGGATCGACAGGCGCACATCGGGACGTTCCGCCACCGCACGCGTCAACGCATTCAGCAATGTCACCGGCTTGCCCAGTCCCAGCGGCAGCGCCAGACGGATGTCACCGCCGGTGCGTTCGATGATCTCGGTGGCGATCCGGTCGGCGGTGTTCTCAGCCAAAAGAGGACCACCCCGCATCAGGGGCAAACCGTGCACCATGTTCCGCCGCCAGCGCCTCCAGCCGTTGCGGCACATCGCGGCGCACCTTGGCATAGTGCATCGGCCCGCCACGGAACGGCGCCCATCCGGTGCCAAAGATCACAGCAGCGTCCACGTCATCGGCATCCTGCGCCACGCCCTTGCGCAGACATTCCACACCGGCGTCGCACATCGGCAGGATCAGCCGGTCAATGATGCTGTCGGACGGATCGTCTGCGGGCGCATCGGGGGGCGTTTCGCCCTTGTCATAGTCATACAGACCGCGACCGGATTTGCGCCCTGTGTGCCCCTTCTCCACCATCTCGGCCAGCCAGTCGGGCGTGTCGGCCATCGGACGGTCAAGCCCGTTGCGCAGCGACCGCGCAACCTCAAGGCATATGTCCAACCCGACCTGATCCGCCAGCGTCACAGGCCCCATCGGCATCCCGAACGCCAGCGCCGCGCGGTCGATCTCTTCCTTGGATTTGCCTTCCTCCAGCATCACCATCGCCTCCATCAGATAGGGGCCCAGGATGCGGTTCACCAGAAACCCCGGATAATCGGTCACCCGCACGGGCAGCCGGTCGATCCCTTCTGCAAAAGCCGCCAGCCGGTCCAGCGTTTCGGGCGTGACCTGAGCGTGAGAGACAACCTCGACCAAAGGCATCTGCGAGACAGGGTTAAAGAAATGCAACCCGGCGAAACGCTCCGCATCCGGGGCGCGCGCCACCAGATCGGCCAGCCGCAGGCTGGACGTGTTGCTGGCCAGTATTGCATCGGGCTTCATCACACCGGCAAGCGACGCATAGATCTTTTCCTTGATCTCCGGCTTTTCGGGGGCGGCTTCGATCACCAGATCGGCGCGGGCACGGCCCAGCCCCTGCGGATCAGGCATCATCCGGTCCAGTGCATCGCGCGCGTCGATCCCGCTCAGGTGTTTCTTGTCATAGATGCCGACGGCGCGTTTCACCGCCTTGCCCAGCGGGTCCAGCGCCACGTCTTCCAGGGTGACACGTTTGCCCTGCATCGCGGACCATGCGGCAATCTCGGCGCCCATCGCGCCGGCACCGATCACGTGCACATGGCGGATGCCGTCCGCACCCTTACCCTCGGATTTCAGTTTGCGGCGCAGAAAGAAGACGCGGATCAGGTTCTGTGCCGTGGCACTGTCCAGCAGATCGGCAAAGGATTTCATTTCGGCCTTTTGCATCCCGGCTGCATCGCCGCCGTGGTCCTCCCACAGATTGATCAGCGCATAGGGCGCGGGATAATGGTCGTTCGGTGCCTTTTTCTCGGCTTCGGTCCGCATCCGCGTGGCGGCCAGTGACCGCGCCGCGCGGGTGCGCAGCGCCGTGGCGCGCAGCCCGCCGGTGTCGTGGTCCAGCTTGCCCGCCGCTGCGGCACAAATCGCGGCCTCGACATGGCGCACGGGCACCAGCGCGTCCAGAATACCCAGCTTGCGCGCCTTGCGGTCATGGGCCGGACGGCCGGTCAGCATCATCTGCATCGCCGCCACCGGATCAATCAGCCGGGTCAGCCGCACGGTCCCGCCCAACCCCGGATGCAGACCCAGCTGCACCTCGGGAAAGCCGACCTTGACGCCATCGACCCCAATCCGGTGATCACAGGCCAACGCCAGCTCCAGCCCGCCGCCCAGCGTGTTGCCATGCACGACGGCGATGGTGGTGAACGGCAGCGCGGCCAGCTTGTCCAGCACCGCGTGGCCCTGCTCCAGCTTTTCCATCGCCGCGTCACCGCGCAGATCGGCAAAGCCGTCGATGTCCGCCCCCGCCGCGAAACCGCCCGCTTTGGCCGATCGGATCACCAGCGCGCGCGGATTGTCCTGTTTCGCCCGGTCCAGCAGATTGTCCAGTTCGCGCAACACGCTTTCGGAAATCACGTTGGTGCCGGTGTCGGCGCAGTCCAGCCACAGCTGAGCAATCTCCCCCGCGCCATAGCGCCAATGCGCGACACCCTCGGGGCGCGGCGTGTCTGCGGGCGTGGGTTTCTGTGCGTAGCGTTCCAGAACATCCATCATGCGGCCTCCAGCAGCATGGCACCGCCCAGCCCGCCGCCGATGCATTCGGTGGCGATGCCGCGACGGACACCTTTGTGTTTCATGGCATTGGCCAGATGCAGCACAATCCTGTTGCCGCTGGCCCCGACAGGGTGCCCCAGGCTGATCGCGCCGCCATCCACGTTCAGACGCCCCCGGTCAATCCGGCCAAAGGCGGCGTCATAGCCCAACACCTCGCGGCAAAAGTCGTCATCCTGCCACGCGGCCAGACAGGCCAGAACCTGCGCGGCAAAGGCCTCGTTAATCTCCCACAGGTCGATGTCATCCACCGACAGCCCGTGCCGCTGTGCCAGTGGGGAGGACGCCATAACCGGGCCCAGCCCCATGACCGCGGGATCAAGTGCCGCCCATTCGCTGTCAACCAGCTGTGCAATCGGCTCCAGCCCGTGCGCCTTCACTGCCGTTTCAGACGCAAGGACCACCCAGGACGCGCCATCGGTGATCTGGCTGGAATTGCCCGCCGTCACCTTGCCGTATGGTTTTTCGAACGCGGGGTTCAGTTTGGCCAGATGGCTCATGGAATTGTCGGGGCGCACGCCGTCGTCGCTGCCATGGGCGACCCCGTCGCGGTCAAAGGCGGGCAGAACCTCGTGGTCCAGCCGCCCGTCCGCCTGTGCCGCCGCCAGCCGTTTGTGACTGTCCACCGCATAGGCATCTGCGGTTTCGCGATCGATGCCGAAACGATGCGCCAGCACTTCGGCGGTTTGCCCCATGTTCAGTGCCGTAATCGGATCGGTCAGCCCGCGTTCCAGCCCGATGACGGGGCTGAAGAAATCGGGGCGCAATTCGGTCAGTTTGGCGGCCTTGTCCATTGCGCCCTTGGCCTGTGCCATGCCGCCGAACCACTCGGTCGCCTCGCGGTTGTAAACCAGCGGCGCATGGCTCAGCGCCTCGGTGCCGCCGGCCAGGATCATCTCGTGACTGCCATCGCGGATATAGCGAAAGGCGGTGTCGATGCTTTGCATGCCCGAGCCACAGTTGATCTGCACGGTAAAGGCCACTTGTTCGTTACCCATGCCCAACCGCAGGGCCGCGACGCGGGCGGGGTTCATTTCGTCCTGAATGACGTTCACACAGCCCAGGATAACAAGGTCAAAAGCATCGCGCGGCATCGGCTGGCGCATCAACAGCGGCCTGCCGCATTGCACGGCCAGATCGACCGGCGTGAACGGGCCCGGTCCGCCGCGCGCCTTGAGGAACGGGGTGCGGGCACCATCGACGAGGTAAACGGGTCGGGTCATTCTGCAGCCTCTCTGGGGGTAAATCTGTCGGGGTCTTGCGGCGCGTCGGGGAACATGGCCGCGATGTGTTCGGGGCTGTACTCGTCCACCGCCACGACCTTTTGCACCGCCGCATCCACACGCTGAAGCTGCGTGTGTTCGGCGTCGGTCAGCGCGCCGGACTTCAGCGCCTCTGCGGGCGATTGCTTGAGCTTGCGCAGGCGTTTGGTCAACGGTTCGGCGTCGATCACCATACGATAAGCGGTGTCCAGCAACCCCTGCCCGCTGTCAGGTTCACCCGGATGCAGCACGCCCACCAGACGGTCGCGGGTTTGCGACGGGTGGTACAGGATCATCGCGCATTTCTCGGCCAGTTTGTCCGACGGTCCGCGCGACCGTGACCGTGGCAACAGCGTCGGGCGCAGCAGCCAGCCGACCCAACGCGCGGGAAAGTTGGCAATGGTTTCGTCCAGCGCCCGCCCGATGCGGTTGAACGACACTTCGGCCGCGTATTGCACCAGCGGCAAATCCTCGGCGTGCCGCCCGTCGTCTTCCCACCGTTTCAGCGCCGCCGACACCAGGAACATCTCGGACAATGCATCGCCCAACCGCGCCGAGATCATCTCCTTGCGTTTCAGTTCGCCGCCCAGCGTCAGGAATGCCATGTCCGCCGTCACGGCAAAGGCCGCGGACCAGCGGGACAGCCGCGCATAGAGCGGCGCGATGTCGCCCGCGTTGTCCGGCACGTCGCCGCGCCCGGTCCAGGCGGACCACCATGCGCGAAAGAATGTGCGCGTCGAATGGCCGACATGCGCCCAGAAGTGTTTGTCAAAAGCGGTCAGGGATTTTTCCGGGTCCGGTTCCTGAAGCGCCTGCATTTCATCCAGCAGATGCGGATGCGCCCGGATGGCCCCCTGACCAAAGATGATCAGGTTGCGGGTGACGATATTGGCGCCCTCGACCGTGATCCCGATGGGAATGGCACGGTAATGCGGCTGCAGGTAATTCAGCGGCCCGTCGATCACTGCCTTGCCGGAATGCACGTCCATCGCGTCATTGATGCTTTCGCGCATCCGCGTTGTGGCGTGATATTTCATGATCGCGGAAATCACGGCCAGCTTGTGGCCCTCGTCCAGCGCGGCGGTGGTCAGGCGGCGACCGGCGTCAATGGTATAGGCATTGGCCGCGATCCGCGCCATCGGTTCCTGCACACCGCCAAACAGGCCGATGGGCATGTTGAACTGTTTGCGCACGCGGGCATAGGCCCCCGTTGTGTGCGCCGCCAGCGCCGTGCCCGCCGCCGACAGCGACGGCAGCGAAATGCCGCGCCCTGCGGCCAGCGCGCTCATCAGCATCATCCAGCCCTTGCCTGCGTAGTCCGGCCCGCCGATGATATTTTCCAGCGGAATGAACACGTCCTTGCCGGTGGTCGGCCCGTTCATGAACATCGTGCCAGACGGCAGATGGCGGCGGCCGGTTTCTACGCCCGGCAGATCGGTGGGCACCAGTGCGCAGGTGATCCCGATGTCGGGCGTGTCGCCCAGCAACCCATCCGGATCGCGCAGCTGAAACGCCAGCCCCAGAACCGTGCATACGGGCGACAGGGTAATATAGCGTTTGGCCCAGTTCAGGCGAATGCCCAAGACCTCCTCGCCCTGCCACTGCTGTTTGCAGATCACGCCCTCGTCGACCATGGCCGAGGCGTCCGAGCCTGCGTCCTCACTGGTCAGACCAAAGGCAGGCAATTCCTTGCCCGAGGCCAAACGCGGCAGCCAATCGTCGCGCTGCGCCTTTGTGCCGAACTGCAAAATCAACTCTCCGGGCCCAAGCGAATTGGGCACCATCACCGTCACCGCACCGGCCACCGACCGGCTGGAAATATAGCGCACCACTTCGGAATGGGCATAGGCGGAAAAGCCCAGACCGCCGTATTCCTTGGGGATGATCATCCCGAAAAAGCCATTCTCGCGCAGGTAATCCCACGCCTCGTCGGGCAGGTCGCCTGTCACGCGATCAATCTGCCAACTGTCCAGCATGTCGCAAAACACGCGGCATGGCCCGTCGACAAAGGCCTGTTCTTCCTTCGTCAGCGTCAGCGCCTTCATCTTGCGCAGCATCGTCCAGTCGGGCTTGCCCGAGAACAGCTCTGCCTCGAAATGCACATCGCCCGACGAAATCGCCTCGGCTTCGGTTTCGGACAGGGCGGGCAATGCGGTCTTGGCCCAGTTGAAGATGGGCTTGGTGATGTAATCGCGGCGAAATGACATGATATGGTCCCTCCACCGCAAAAACGCACAGACCACGGCCCTAGTTCCCTGCGGATCGGTGATGTCGGCCCGTGGTGGTCACTGCCCTTGGGGCGTGGTGCCCTGTTCCGCGTACCAATCGGCCAGCGCCGCGATGTCGGCATCGCTCAGGTCCTGCGCGGCCTTGGTCATCAGGTTCGCGCGCGCCCCGCCGCCGCGATGGCCGTCGCGCCACAGCTTCAACTGGCTTTCCAGATAGGCGCGGCTTTGTCCCGCCAGCACCGGTGCAATTGGCGCATCCGCTTGACGGGCAGGACCGTGACAGGCGGTGCAGGCGGGCACCTCGGCCGTGCCGCGCAGGGCAAGCCGGGCGCCGGCGTGATCCGGTGCGACAACCTCCTGACGTTGCAATTCATCCGCCTGCGCCGTTCCGAAATTCTGGGCGATGCGGGTGATCTGACCGTCGGTCAGCCCCGCTGCCGCCTCTTGCATGATGCCGCTGGGGCGGGTGCCGTCGCGGTACTGGACCAGCGCCTGCGTGATCTGGTCAGGGGTCAGAATGTCCAGCCGCGGCACATAACTGTTGACGCTTTTGCCGCCCTCACCGTGACAGGCCGAACATCTGGCCGCGCCGGATTTTCCGCCCGTCAACTGTGTCTGCTCTTGCGCCGTCATATCCGGCACCGCGTTCAGATAGGCCACAACGGACCAGATTTCATCGCCGCGCCCGTCTGCGGGCCAATGGGGCATGCCGCTCATCTTGACGCCCTGTTCGACGATCCAGAACATCTGTTGCGGTTCCCAATCTGCCGTCGCTTCGGTGATGTGGGGCGGCGGCGGGTTCATCGCGCGGGCCGTGGCGCTGCGCGGCTGACCCGGCACCGAATGGCAAAAGGCACAAGCGCTCTGATAATGCAGCGCGCCCAAGCGGATGCGGTCGGCGTTGCCGATGTCCTGCGGCACCTCAGCCGCATCCGGCGCACGCAGGCGCACCGATTGCTTGAACGTGGTGTGCAGCAGCCAGCCAACGCCGGGAAAATGATCCTGCCTGCCTGACACGTTGTACAGGCCAAATCCCACAACCGCCGCGCCGGCCACCGCGCCAAAGACCGCCAGCGCCGCCAGTGTTCGCAAAACGTGTTTCATGCCAGCCCCCTGTTGTCATCCAATGCCTGCGCCACGCGCGCCAGCCCCGCCACCAGATAGACCGGCGTCCCGATGCCCAGCATCAACAGCCCGCCCAACTGCTGCGCGTCCAGATCCGGCGCGCGTCCGCAAATTTCTGCATAAAGGTCGCGCGGCGCCAAAATGATCAGCGCCCCCAACAAGGTCATGTGCATCGACGTCAGCAACAGGCCCCCCGCCCCCGCCAGCGGTTGATCGGCGCGCAGCGCCCCGGCCCAGACCAGCAGCCCCGCGATCAGGAAACTGCCCTGTTCCAGCACCAGCGCCGCGCCGTTCCCGTCGGCCCAGCCGTGCAGCCCCGGCAGATGCCAGCCCCAGACAACCCCGAATTCGACCGCCGCCCCGACCAGAGGCGACAGGGCAAAGGGGCGCGTGGCCTGCGGAAACCCCAGCACCAACAGCGGCGTGGCAATGGCCACCAGCCCCATGTGCCGCAGCATGTGATGCGGAAAATCCGCGCCCGCCCAAACGTCCAGCGGCAGCAGCCACAGCATAGCCAGCACCAGCAGGCCAAGGTATCCCAGCGCACGCCGCCTCACTGGCACGACCCGATCAGCAGTGCAGGCAGGGCGACATAGCAAACCCCGATGAACGAGATCACCGCCAGCAGAAACGCCGCATGGCCCAGAAACTGATGACGGTCCTCGCCGGTGCCCTGATCGTTTTCCCAATCCCGGTCACGCACCAGATCCCATTGCCGCCACGCCTGCCAGCCCAGCCATATGATGGCGATCAACGCCACAGCCGTCCCGACCCCGATGCCCAACCGCAAGCCGTCGACAGCGCCAGGCGCGCCCTTGGCGCAGATCACTGCCGTCGCTGCGTATGAGGCGGTGAAGTGCAGCGCCCAGATCAGCGGGCCAAAGGTGATCCGCCACAGGCTGACGGCCTCGGACCGGAATGCGCGGGCGTCTTCGTTCTCATTGATCTCGGTCATGGCAGCCACCCCGGCACCAGCCCCAGCACAGCCGCCGTCACCACCGCTTTTAACGCGACAAAGTGCCAGTAGAGCGTGACATTGCGCAGATCCGCGTCATGGCGCGGCGTGACCTTGGCAAAGAGGCTGCCCGCCAGACAATAACACTGCATGATGATCCCCGCGCCCAAGTGCACAACCAGCCAGACCATCAGCGCCCACAGGATCGCGGGATAGACATGGGACACCGGGTCCAGATCGCGCACCGCCAGCCACGCGGCCCCGGCGGCCGCGGCCGCACTCAGCGGCGCCAGAACCAGCGCCCCCCGCGCCAGCATCACCTTGCCCCGCCGGTTGACCTCGCGGGCCAACAGGGTCGCGGCCCACGCCAGCACCCCCAACAGCGCAGTTGCCGCAACCCAGACGCCAATGGCATGCTCTGCGTCTGCGGGCGGGAAATCCGGGCGCGCGGTCCAGTAGAAAAAGAACCCGAACACGATACTGGCAAAGGCGGTCGCATCACCCAGCATGGTGATCCACATGGCCCACCAGCCCACGGCATCCGGTCCCGAGGCAAACCTGGGCAATCGCAGCCCCAGCCCGGCTTCGCGCATGTCCGCCTCTTGCGGGCGCGCGGTGCTGGTCCACAGCCAGTAGAGCACACAGGCAATCGCAAAGGCACCGCAGACAATGGCGGGCTTGTAGATATGGAAGGTCGGGAAAATGAACGCCCCGCCGGTAAAGAGCGCTGCAAGGATAGTAATCCACGCGGGGCCGGTGACACGCTGCACATAGATCGGCTTGGCATCAATCACCGACGTTACGATGGTTTCGCGCTGGAGATCCGGCGCATCCTGCAGGTAATAGCGCCCCGCATCCATACGTTCGACCACCTCGGGCTGATCCCACAGCGGATAGCGCGAGGTGATATAGGGCACCGACCGCACGCCCCATGCCTCTTCGGGGACGTCATGGGAAAACTCCAGCGTGCCCGCACCCCAGGGATTGCGCGGAATTTGCCCCTGTCGCGATTTGGGCCGCAGCAGGTCATAAACGAAGACGGCAAAGCCCGCCGCCACCACAAAGGCACCGATGGATGAAATCAGATTCAGCGTCCCCCACCCCGCGCTTTCGGGATAGTTGAACACGCGACGCGGCATCCCCATCAGCCCGGTCAGGTGCATCGGCAGAAAGGTGACGTTGAACCCGGTAAAGATCAGCCAGAAGGCCCAGCGGCCCAGCCGTTCGGACAACAGCTTTTTCGCAAAGAACGGGTAAAAGTAATAGACCCCCGCAATCAACGGAAAGACCATGCCGCCAAACAATGTGTAATGCAGGTGTGCCACGATGAAATAGCTGTCATGCGCCGCCCAGTTGAACGGCACGATGGCCAGCATCACACCGGTCAGCCCGCCCGCCACAAAAATCGCCAGCGCGCCCGCAATCCACAGCATCGGCAGGGTCATCCTTACCCGTCCGACCATCAGCGTTGCAATAAAGGCAAACAGCTGAATGCCGGTCGGGATCACCACTGCCTCGGAGGCGGCGGAAAAGAAGCCCAGCGAGATCTGCGGCAGGCCGGTGGTGAACATATGGTGCACCCACAGCCCAAAGCTGAGGAATCCGGTGCCCACCGCCGACAGCACGATCCACGAATAGCCCACGATGGGCCGGCGCGCCACGGTCGGCACAATCATAGCCGCGATGGCGATGGACGGCAAAAAGACGATGTAAACCTCGGGGTGCCCGAAAATCCAGAACAGGTGCTGCCACAGGATCGGGTCGCCGCCGCGTTCGGGGTCAAAGAACGGCCAGTTGAACGACCGCTGCAATTCAAACAGGAAATCGCCCGCGATCAGCGGTGGAAAGGCAAAAAGGATCATGGCGCCCACCACCATCACATACCACGCATAGAGCGGCATGATGTTGATCCGCATCCCCGGCGGCCGGCATTTCAGCGCACCGACGATCAACTCGACCGCGGCGGCGATGCTGGCGACCTCGATGAACGACAGGCCCAGCAGCCAGATGTCGGGACCGACGCCTTCTTCCTCGGTGGCCAGTGGCGGGTACATGAACCACCCCGCCTTTGGCCCTGCATCGAACAACAGCGACCCCATGACGAAACAGCCGCCGATCAGGAAACACCAGTAGCCATAGGCCGACAGGCGCGGAAACGGCATATCACGTGCGCCCAGGAACGCGGGCAGCAACAAGATGCTGATCGCCTCGAACATCGGCACGGCGAACAGGAACATCATCGCCGAGCCGTGCATGGTAAAGAACTGGTTAAACCGGTCCGCATCCAGAAAGGTCATACCCGGAAAGGCCAGCTGCACCCGCATCGCCAGCGCCAAAAGCCCGGCAAGCAGCATGAAGCCGAACGCGGTCAGCGCGTACCAGATCCCCACCTCGGTGTTGTTGACAGCCGAGAAATAACGCCATCCCTGCGGCGTTTTCCATGCCGCGCGCAGCTCTGCCGTACCCCGTTCCCGCTCTTCGGGCGGCACGGGTGCGCTCAGCATCTCCTCGGTCGGGGGATATGGCCCTTCGGCCACGGGCAGCGGGACGGGGCGTGTCATTCCAACCCTCCCAGATAGACGGCAAGCGCGGTCAGGTCGGCAGCGGGCAGGTGGTCATAGCTGGGCATGGCAACCTCGGGTTTCAGGGTCTCGGTATGGGCGATCCAGTTGGCAAAATCGGGGGCCGCAACGCCAAGGATACCGGCCCCCAGCGACAGGCGGCTGCCCACATGGGTCAGGTCCGGTCCCACCTGTCCCACTGCCTGTGTGCCGCGCACGGTGTGGCAACTGCCACAGCCTTCGCGCGCAAACACCTGCGCCCCGCGCGCGGCCTCTTCGGTGTCGGGCGGGGCGGCGTCTCTGGCCTCGGCGGTCAGCCAGGCCTCGAAATCCTCGGGCGCCATCACCACGGTTTCAAAGGCCATCAGCGCATGCGAGGCACCGCAGAATTCGGCACATTGCCCGCGATAGGTGCCCGCCGCTTCGGGCAGGAACGACAGGTATGTCTCGCGCCCCGGTATCATGTCGACCTTGCCACCCAGCGCAGGCACCCAAAACGCGTGGATCACCCTGTGCGCGTTCAGCACCAGCCCCGTGCGCCGCCCCACCGGCAGGCGCAATTCGTTGGCCGATGTCACAAGGGTGCCGTCGGGCCGTTCATATTCGACCCGCCACCACCATTGTTCGGCAGTGATGTGCACCCGCATTCCCTCATCCGCTTCGCGCGGGGCCTGCATCAGGGGCAGACTGTACACCAACAGCCCGCCCAGCAGGACAACCGGAAACAACACCCCACCGCCGATGATCAGCACCTCGGCCAGACGCCGCGACATCTCGCGGGGGTTGATCCGCGTCACATAGACGAACAGCCCCCCGACCAGCAGCCACAAAACCAGCGCGCCGACAAACATCACCATCGCCAGATCATAGACCAACAGCGCATCGTGCCCCGACGGATTCAGCACCGATTGCCGCCCTTCGCCACAGGCGCAGAGCAGCAGAGCGGCGGCCAAAACGACCGGCGTCCGCAGCCGCGGCAGCCCCCACAGGCGGGTCAAGATTGCCACCGCATCATTGTGCCAACTTCTCCATATCGTCCCCACCGGGGGTTTCCCCCTTTGATCTCATGTAAACGACGGTCACCCCCCAAAGCACCACACCGATGGCCAGCAGAATGCCCGCAATCAGGTACTGCACCGGATCGCGCCCGGTCCAGGGCCCGACAAAAAACGCACAGCTTGCCGCGCCGATATAAGGCAGGCCAAGCGGCGCGGTAAAATGGTCATGGTCCACCCGGTCACTGCGCAGCACCAACACCGCCACATTGACCACGGCAAAGACCGCCAGCAACAACAGCGCCGTGGTCCCGCCCAGATCGGGCACCGCCCCGACAAAGGTGATCAATCCCGCCGCCAGCGCCGTCGTAAACAGGATCGCCACCCAAGGCGTTTGACGGTTCGGCAGCACATGACCCAGCACATGCGGCAACACTTTTTCCTGCGCCATCCCGTACAGCAACCGCGACGCCATCAGCATGTTGATCAGGGCCGAATTGGCGACCGCACACATGGTGATCACCCCGAAAACACCCAGCGGAAACCAGGGCGCACCCGCCTCGACGACCTTCAGCAGGGGCGTGGCGCCTTCGCTCAGCTCATCCGCCTCGACCAATGCAATCGCAGTCACCGACACCAACAGATAGATCACGCCGGTGATCAGCAGCCCGGTCAACAATACCTTGGGGAATATCCGCGAGGGGTTTTTGGATTCCTCCGCCATGTTGACCGAATCCTCGAACCCGACCATTGCGAAAAACGCCAGCGTCGTTGCCGCGATCACCGGCCAGAACAGACCTTTGTCCGACCCACCGCCGCTGAAATCAAAGGCCCGGCCGAAATCGCCCTGCCCGCCCGCCAGGGCCCAGGCCCCGATCAGGATGATGATGACCAGCCCCGTCAGCTCGATACAGGTGAACACCACGTTCATCTTCACGCTTTCCCCGACCCCGCGCAGGTTCACCGCCGCAATCAGCCCCATAAAGCCAAGGCTGATTGCGGTGACGCCAAAGGCCCCCGCGCCGAAACCGGCCGTCTGGGCAAAGTTTTCAGCAAAGGCGCGCGACGCCGTCGAGGCCGAGGTTATCCCCGAAGACATCACGGCAAACGCCACGAGAAAGGTCAGGAAATGCACCCCGAACGCCTTGTGCGTATACAGCGCCGCGCCCGCCGCGCGGGGGTATTTCGTCACCAGCTCAAGATAGCTGCACGCCGTCACCGTCGCCAGAACAAAGGCCACGAGAAACGGCAGCCAGACCACGCCGCCGACCTCTCCGGCGACTTTGCCCGTCAGCGCGTAGATGCCGGTGCCCAGCACATCGCCCACGATGAACAACAGCAATAACCCCGGACCCATCACCCGCTTGAGCTTGGTGTCCTTGTCGGCACTTGTGTGTGTATCCGGTCCCGCCATGACCTGTTCCTTTGCGGCACGAAAACTCTGTTGCGTACCGCGCGGCCTTAGCGCTGCGCGGCGTAACTTTTATTGGGCCGGAAGCGCGTAGGCGATGATTTCGTCGCCGACTTTGGTTTCCATGAAATGATGCCCGCCCGGATAGATCACCACGTATTGGCGACCTTCGACTTCGTAGGTCATCGGAGTGGTCTGTCCGCCCGCAGGCAGGTCAACCGCCCACAGCTCCGCGCCGGTTTCCGTGTCGAAGGCGCGCAATTTGTTGTCGGTGGTGGCCGCGACAAAGGTCACACCGCCGGCGGTGGTGATCGGCCCGCCATTGTTCGGCGTCCCGATGGTCAGCGGCAGCATCGACGGGATGCCAAACGGCCCGTTGTTTTCCGCCGACCCAAACGGATGATCCCAAAGGGTTTCGCCCGTGGCCAGATCAATGCCCCGGATCCAGCCATAGGGCGGCTCGGTACACAGCATTCCGGTAAAGGGCACCCGCCAGCCTGCATTCACGCTGATGGCATAGGGCACGCCCTCCATCGGGCCGGCCTCGCCGCCTGCGTCGCCGCCCGCTTCGTCGAATGCCTTGATACCGCGTGCATCTGCGACATCGCGGGGGATCAGCTGATTGTAGTTGGGCATGTCGTTGTAATTGGCGATCAAAATGCCGCGTTCGGGGTCCACCGACACGCTGCCCCAGTCCGACCCGCCGTTGTAACCGGGGTACTGGATGAACGGCTTGTCCGCGGATGGCGGCGTGAACTGCCCGGCGTAATTGGCGCGACGGAACTGGATGCGGCACCACAGCTGGTCGATCGGGCTCATGCCCCACATATCCTGTTCGGTCAGTGGCGGCTGGTTCAGGTTGGCATAGCCGGAATAGGGCTGTGTGTCCGCGATATAGTCGGGTTCCACACTGCCCAGTTTCGGCGCGGGGCGTTCCTCGACGGGGAACAGGCTTTCTCCGGTTTCGCGGTTCAGCACATAGATTTGCCCCTGCTTGGACGGCAGGACAAGTGCCGGCAGAGCCCCGTCGTCAGTGGGAAAATCCACCAATGTTACCTGACTTCCCAGATCATAGTCCCACACATCGTGGTGCACCGTCTGAAAATGCCAGACCTCTTCGCCGGTGGTGGCATCCAGCGCCACCAGTGACGTTGCAAATTCATTCTCTTCCGCGCTGCGGTCACTGCCGTAATAGTCGCTCGAAGAGTTGCCGAGCGGCAGATAGACATAGCCCAGTTCCTGATCCCCCGAGGCCATTGTCCACATGTTCGGGGTGCCGCGCGTATAGGTTTCGCCCGGCGCAGGTTTATCAACCACCCCGCCCTGCCCCAGATCCCAGGCCCACAGCATGTCGCCCGTGATCACGTCATAGCCGCGTATCACGCCCGAGGGCGCATCGTTGGCCTTGTTGTCGCTGACCTGAGCACCGATCACCGCCACGCCGCGCACGATTGTCGGCGGGGCGGTCACGGCGTACCATCCGGGCACGGTCTTGCCCAGACCGTCGTTCAGATCGACCATCCCCGCGTTGCCAAAATCCAGACACAGCTGACCGGTGTCCGCATCCACCGCGATCAACCGCGCGTCCAGCGTTCCGACCAGAATACGCGCCGCACAGGCGGCGTCCGGCGCCGCGTTTGCCGATTTGTGATAGGCCACGCCACGACAGGTGGCGCCATAGGGAACCGCATCTTCGGAAACCTGCGGATCATAGCGCCAGCGTTCCAGCCCGGTCGCCGCGTCCAGCGAGAGCAGTTGGTTCATCGGGGTGCAGACAAAAAGCGAACGCCCCACTTTCAGCGGCGTGTTCTCGGGCGAATATTTTCCACCCGAGGTTTCGCTGGGCATGTCGCCTGTGTGCATGGACCAGGCCTGTTCCAGCTGGGCGACGTTTTCGGGTGTGATCTGTGTCAGCGGCGAAAACCGCTGGCCGTGGATGCTGCCGCCGTAGACCGGCCAGTCCGATCCCGGTTCCAGCAGGGTATCGGGCGCGGCGCGCGGGTCTGTCGGTTGTTCGGCCGTTTGGGTCACGGGTTCGGTCTGTGCGGGATTTCCATCCTGCGCTGCATCTTGCGCAGGTGCCTGTTGCGCCAACAGCGGCGTTGCACCGCCCAGCCCGATGCTCAGCGCCGCGACCACAGCCCCCGCCACCATGGCGGCACGGCGCAGGGGACGGCGCAGGCCGGGCAGTGCCATCAGCACCAGAATAAGCATCACCGTCGGCGCAAAGACACGCGGCAGCAGCGCCCACCAGTCCGACGCAGGCTCCCACCCGTCCAGCGTGACCTCCCAGACCGCCCAGATCAAAGTGCCAAGCCAGATCGCAATATAGAGATAGACGCCGCTTGGCCGCCGTTTCATCAGCAGCCCCCCGGAAACGATCATCAGGACGCCGGTGATTGCATAATACCAAGAGCCGCCCAGTGAAATCAGCCAGACGCCTCCCGCCGCCAACACCAGACCGATCACCGCCACAACAAGGCCCACACCAAGCGCATACAAAGAGAAACCCGTGCGGGATTGCGACGTTGCGTGATCGGTCATGTTGAACCTCCTTGATGCAATGACGCGGATCAAGACGCCCGCGTCTTTTAAGGTGCAAACGCACATGCCTGCGCCGGGTTCCACTTGAGGTTGGAAAATTCTGGGTGCGCAGGGGCCGCGCGGGTCAGGTCGGGATCGCACGCAGGGAACAGGGCGCGCGACCGGCTTACTTGTCGTCTTTCACCTTTTCAGGCGCTTTTTCGGGGTTCTTCCGGTCGAATTCGTCCGGGTCATGCGCGCTGCCTTCGTGGTCGCTCTGGCTGTTGTTGCGGTCTTTTTGGGGGGGACGCTTTTCGCGGGCCCCTTTGGGATCGTTGGGCATGGTGGTTCTCCTTTGGGTCAATAATCCTTGGCTGATATTTTCCGAACGCGGCACCGATCAAAACGCGCCCTCAGGACCCCGATGAGGGCCTCTGCTTGGGCTTCTTTTCCCTCTCGTCATCCACATCCGCCTCGGCGGGGGCGTCTCCGGGTTGTTTCATGTTCAGGTCACCCTTGGCGTTTGCGTTCACGTCCCGGCGATGCTGCCCCGCGGGGTCAATCTGTTGGGCGGTTTGATTGATGGTGTTCCCGTCCCGACGCTGAACTTCGGTCGGGATGATCTTTTTCTGTTCCGTTTCGTCTGGCATGGCTTTTCCTTTGCATAGGCTCTGAATTCAGTTCTCGACAGTCACGTTCGGGCACGTGCGGACACGTCCGGGCCTTCGGGTATGAAAACGCCCGCGCGCGCGGCTTTGTTCCGCTACCAGAACGGGAACCCACCCCCCGCTGCTGCGTTGTTTTTCCAGAGAATGACGCGCCCCGCTGTGTCGGGGGTGCGCGCCTGAAAACCCCATAAATCTGGAGGCTCAAACATGACTGACGAAAACTTTGACGCATTGGACAGCCCGCAGCGCCAGCCGGGACACGCGCATGAGATGGACCCCGCGCCTGACTACATGCCGCGCTTTGCCGGGTCTGACCGGCTAAGGGGCAAGGTCGCGTTGATCACGGGCGGTGATTCCGGCATCGGACGGGCCACGGCGGTCCTGTACGCCCGCGAGGGTGCCAAGGTCGCGATTGCCTATCTGGACGAACATGACGACGCCGAAAAGACCCGGTCGCTGGTTCAGGCGGAAGGCTCCGAGGCGTTGTTGTTGCCCGGCGACGTGGGCCAGAAATCCTATTGCCAAGACGCCATCCGGCAGACCGTCGATACATTCGGACAGCTGGATATTCTGGTCAACAGTGCGGGCGAACAACACGCCCAAGACAACCCCGAAGACATCGAGGAAGCCCAGCTGCGGCAGACCTTTGAGACCAATATATTCGGTACGATCTTTATGACGCAGGCGGCGTTGCCGCATATGAAACGGGGCGGGCGGATCATTTGTCTGACGTCGATCACCGCCTACAAGGGGCAGGACCTGCTGATCGACTATGCCTCGACCAAAGGGGGCGATCCTTGCCTTTCTACGCGCGATGTCCAGCAAGCTGGCTGACAAGGGCATCCTTGTGAACGGTGTCGCGCCGGGGCCGATCTGGACCCCGCTGATCCCCGCGTCCTTTCCCGAAGAGGCGGTAGAGGACTTTGGCAAGAACGCCCCGCTGGGCCGGGCCGGTCAGCCAAACGAAGTCGCTCCGTCCCTGCTCTTTCTGGCCTGTGACGATTCCTCTTATATGACGGGTCAGGTCCTGCATCCCAATGGCGGCACGCTGGTCGGGGGGTGATCGCCCGGCGGCATTCGCGCCCCAATCGCAGGGTTCTGACACAGGCACAAAAGAAAACGGCCCGCAGAACGCGGGCCGTTTGTCATTTCGCCATGGCTGCGGCGTTCACATCCAATAGAACGGCACGCCATAGTGTTCGTGGGTCCGTCGTTCCCAATCCGGATCGGCGTACCAGTCGTCGCGGCGGTCGGGGGCGCCGGTGACCTGACTTTCGGTGATGTCGGTGACAAAGCCGCCTTTTTCCGTGTCATACCGCAGCTTGCCCCACGGCACCGGGAAATGATCCTCGCCCAGTCCCAGAAATCCGCCAAAACCCATGACCGCATAGGCCACTTTTCCCGAAACCTTGTCGATCATCAGATGATCAATGGTGCCGATGTTGGCACCGTCGCTGCCATAGACTGTCGTGCCGTTGACATCGGACGAAGAAACCAGATTTCTTTGTGTCGATTGTTCCATCAGAGTGTCCTCCTGTGTGATGGTCTGTGTGATTGAAAACGGATGCCTGTGGTGATTGGTTCCGCTGTGGCCGCCCCGCTGGCAGAGTTTCGCGCACTGTCTGAAGCACTGTCTGAAATGGCCGACGTCGCGTACAATTTGGTACCCAATTGGCGCATCATTGGCTGTCCCCGCGCGCATGGAAACGCCCGCAAAAGGCCCCCCGCCGGTTGTCACAACGATTGTCTGCGGGTCGCCGCACTGCGCCCGGATTTACGCGTCTGATCTGGCTTCGGCGTTGAAATTTGACCACGACATCTTGTCTCTGCTGGCGCTCAACGCCTTGAGATAGGTTTCGCTCCAATGTGCGACGTCCGTGGCCTTGACCCGTTCCATACAGGACGCATAACGCCGCTTGCGTTCGTCCAGCGGCATGTCCAGCGCCCGTGCCAGCGCCTCGCTCATTTCCTCGATGTCGTAGGGATTGACCTGCAACGCCTGGGTCATTTCCTCGGCCGCCCCGGCCATACGCGACAGAACCAGCACGCCGGGGTCATCCGGGTCCTGTGCGGCGATGTATTCCTTTGCCACCAGGTTCATACCATCCGCAAAGGGCGTCACCAGCCCCACCCGCGCCTTGCGGAACAGTTTGGCCAACACGTTCCGGTCAATGTTGCGATGAATATAGCGCACCGGTGTCCAGTCCAGATCCGCGTTTTCGCCATTCACCCGGCCCGACAATTCCTCAAGCTCGTGCCGGATGTCGCGATAGGCGGACACTTCCTCGCGGGTTGGCGGCGCGATTTGCAACAGGCTTGGACGGCGGGATTTGTCAGTCCGCATTTCCAGAAAGCGCCCAAAGGCGCGGAACCTGTTCGGCAGCCCCTTGGAGTAATCAAGCCGGTCGACCCCAATCACCAGTTCCCGCGGCAAGGCACGCGCGATGCCGGTGTCGTCCAGCTCTTGGCTGGCTGCATCGACAAATGCCTCGACGTCGATCCCGATGGGGAACGACCGCACGGCAATCCGTTGCTCGCCATATTTGATCTTGCCGTCGTTCATCAGTTCTGCGCCGAACTCGGACCGGAACAGTTCCAGACAGCGCGCCACATCCGAGCGTGTCTGAAGCCCGACAAGGTCAAAGGCCGCAAGCCACCGGGCCAGATCGGCCGTGGGCGGCAGCGCGCCCAGATCCCCCAGTGCAGGAAACGGAATGTGCAGGAAAAACCCCAGCTTTCCGGTGAACCCCAGCGCGCGCAATTCCAGCGCCAGCGGGAAAAAGTGATAATCGTGCACCCAGATAAGGTCATCGGGCTCGGCCACCTTCATGATCTGCTCGGCCAGATGTCTGTTCACACGTCTGTAGCCTTTTTCGTAACGTCGGCTGATCTGAACCAGATCCCCGCGCCGGTGACACACAGGCCACAGGACGGAATTGGCAAACCCAAGGTAAAAGGTGTCGTAATCTTCCTGCGTCAACTCAAAGGCCAGCCTTCTGTAATTGGACTGGTCGCCGATTTCCTTCAGGCTTTTCGAGGCGTGCGGCCTAAGGTCGGGGTCGGACCCGATCCAGATCCCCCCGGTTTTGCGCAGCGTTTCATGCAGGGCGTAAACAAGTCCCCCGGAAGGTGTGGCCGCCGTCGGAATGCGATTTGACACCACGATAAGCTGGCCGGACATGACTGTGTTTTCTCCTCTGGTGCGTCTTTCCAATACCAAAGGCCCGCGTTGCCGATGCGCCCCGTGACTTTGGTTTCCATTCCAAACCAAAACAATTTCACTCAAGAAAAGTTCATTTGAAAATGGCGAAAAGTTAATACCAGTCAAGGCATCGCCCGATGCTGTGCGCGCGCCGCCCTTGTCAAATTAGCCCTTCTCAAAGTCGCTGTTGTCAAAGTCGGTGGCGCCCACCGCACAAACCGCTTTGCTGGGTCGGCTCTGGTTGAAATTCGATCCGGCGACGATACCTAATTCGTGAGTGTGGGGGACCGGTTCGCTGGTTTCTCAAAGCGCAAAGGTCACTTTGTCGCCGATGAAAGCCCGAATAAAAGATCAGATGATGCAAGACGCCCCTCCCCCTCCTCCGATCATAGACTGTGGAAAACACGCGTTTTTCCTTGATTTTGACGGCACCCTGGCCGAAATCGTCGCCCGCCCCGAAGAGGCTCAGATCACCGCGCACATGCGGGATTTGATTGGTCGGCTTGTGGACCGCACCGATGGGGCGGTTGCCGTTGTCTCTGGCCGCTCGCTGGCGGATGTGGACCGGCTGATGTCGCCCCTCGTGTTGCCGGTGGCAGGATCACACGGGTCGGAACTGCGTGGCTATGACGGGGCCCAGCAGACGGACACAGACCGCAAAATTGACCCGGACGCCTTGCAAAGGATCACCGGATTTGCCCGGCAAACGGGTCTGCAGGCCGAACAAAAACCGGGCTCGGCGGCCCTGCACTACCGCTCTGCTCCGGACCGCGCGCAGGACAGTATTGCCCTGATCGACGACCTCGCGGCGACGGACGATCGCTATCGCGCGGTGCACGGCAAGATGGTCAGCGAACTTGCCCTGTGTGCCCATGACAAGGGCACCGCGCTGGCACATTTCGCCAATTCCGCCCCCTTTGCGGGACGGGTGCCGGTGATGGTGGGGGACGATGTGACCGACGAAGACGGCTTTCGGCGCGCGCAGGCGCTGGGGGGAATGGGCATAAAGATCGGTGCCGGAGAAACCATCGCCGCCCACAGACTGAACTCGATCGGCGCGTTTTCACGCTGGCTCGAAGACATCATTCGGTGACCTGAAACAGGAAACGAAAGAGGACCACATGGATTTTGGCGTAATCGGAAACTGCGCGGTCGCGGCACTTGTCGACACCAACGGCACAATCAGCTGGTATTGCCTGCCCCGTCTGGATGGCGATCCAGTGTTTCACAGCCTGCTGGGGCACGGTGCGGGTGAAAAGGGCGATGGCGGCTTTGCCATCGAACTGGACGGACAGACCGCCGCCGAACAATCCTATGAACCGAACACCGCGATCCTGAAAACCGTGTTGCGCAGCGCGTCGGGTGTCGTTGAAATCACCGACTTCTGCCCGCGTTTTGCCGACAAGGGCCGCAGCTTTCGCCCGCAGACGCTGATCCGGCAGGTGCGGCGCATGGAAGGGTCGCCCCGCGTGCGCTTTCGTATCAAGCCACGGTTTCAATGGGGCGAACTGGAACCGGTTCTGACCCGCGGGTCGAACCACGTGCGCTTTGTCGGGCCGGCGCAAGTCATGCGTCTGACCACGGATGCGCCGCTGGATCATGTTCTGGACGAACGGCTGATCAACCTCGAAAATCACCTGACCTTTGTGCTGGGCCCCGATGAAACCCTGTCCGCCAGCCCCGACGAGATCGGCACGACGTTTTACAACAACACCCGGCGCTACTGGCAGCGATGGGCGCAACGGCTGGCGGTGCCCTTTGAATGGCAGGATGCGGTGATCCGCGCGGCGATCACCCTGAAATTGTGCAGTTACGAACCGACCGGCGGCATCATCGCCGCGATGACGACTTCGCTGCCCGAAGCGCCCGACAGCGGGCGCAACTGGGACTATCGCTATTGCTGGGTCCGTGACGCCTTTTTCACCGTGCGCGCTCTGAACAGCCTCGCGGCGACGCGGACGCTGGAACATTATTTTCAATGGCTGATGAATGCGGTGGCCGACGCCGACGGCGGGCATATTCAGCCTGTCCTGGGCCTTGGGCTGGAAACCGCGCTGACCGAACGTGTTTCGCAAAGCCTGCAGGGATACAAGGGCATGGGGCCGGTGCGGATCGGCAATCAGGCGCATGAGCATTTTCAGCACGACACCTATGGCAACATCATCCTGGGCGCGGCCCCTGCCTTTTTCGACCAGAGGCTGCCGATGCACACCGGCATCACCGCCTTTGAAAACCTAGAACCGCTGGGCGAACAGGCGTGGCTGTTGCACGATCAGCCCGACGCCGGCATCTGGGAGCTGCGGACAAGGTCGCGCATTCACACCTCGTCGTCCCTTATGTGCTGGGCCGCCTGTGACCGGCTGGCCAAGATCGCCCGCCATCTGAAGCAGGACGAAAAAGCCGACCACTGGGCCGACCGCGCCACCATCATCCGCCACAAGATCCTGCAAAACGCATGGTCCGAAGAGCGTCAGGCCTTTGTCGAGAGCTTTGGCGGCAAGACATTGGACGCCAGCGTCCTGTTGATGGGAGAGGTCGGGTTCCTGCCCGGCGATGATCCCAGATTTGTGGCCACCGTCGAAACCCTGTCGCGGGTGCTTGGGCGTGGACCCTTTATGCTGCGGTACGAGGAAGCCGACGATTTCGGCGTGCCCGAGGTCGGGTTCAACGTCTGTGCCTTCTGGCGCATCGACGCCCTTGCCCGGATCGGGCGGCTGGACGAAGCGCGGGGGTTCTTTGAACAAATGCTGGAGGCCCGCAATGCGCTGGGGCTGATGTCCGAAGACACCTCCTTTGCCAGCCGCGAGGGGTGGGGAAACTTTCCGCAGACCTATTCGATGGTCGGGATCATCAACGGCGCGATGCGTCTGTCGCGCAGTTGGGAGGCCGAGCTATAGCCTGATACGGCCCGCTTGGCGCGCACCGCCAGGAACTGAAACGGCACCTGTGTGTTCCATCAATATGATGGACATACTGAACGAACTGTCAGCTGAAATCGCGGGTCACAGCATGCTGTCATGGCCCGTCGTCTTCTTTCGTGTTGCAGGCGCTGTGATCCTGTCGTCTCTCATCGGCTATGAACGCGAGCGCAGGGATCACGCCGCCGGGCTTAGAACACACATGCTGGTTGGCCTTGCGGCCTCGTGTTACTGCCTGCTGGCGCTGGACCTTGTCGGACGGGATTTCGACGACGACGTGCGCCTTGATCCGCTGCGGATGATCGAAGCGGTCACAGGGGGCGTTGCGTTTCTGGCTGCGGGTCTGATCGTCTTTACCCGTGGCGAGGTCAAAGGGCTTACCACCGGGGCCAGCCTGTGGCTGGCCGCCGCCATCGGCACAGCGGCTGGTCTGGGTGTGTGGTTGGTTGCGGTGCTGGCCACCGCGCTCGCGCTGTTCATTGTGGGCGTGCTGAAATCCCTGGAAAAACGCGTCGACTGATCTGCTGGCCCGAAGTCGTGGCCCGCCTGATCACCACCGACACGCGCATCCGTCATGACCCGCTGTGCTCTGGCCATTTATGGCCAACGGCCGGGTCATTTCTTGCCAGGTGTTATCGGGCGATATGCGCCGATTTCTTGCCAACTCAGAGCCGCGCCACCCACTGTGGCCTACGTCGGTCCGATGGGCCGCTGAGCTTTCTGGGAAGAAGAATCATGATCAACTTTAAATCCGCATTTCGCGGGTGTGCACTGGTGTCGGCAATGGCAGCGGTGCCAGTGGCCGCACAGGCCCAAGATTTCATCAACGTGCTGACCGGTGGCACCTCGGGTGTTTATTATCCGCTGGGTGCCGGTCTGGCCAACATCTACGGCGAAAAGATCGACGGTGCACGCACACAGGTGCAATCCACAAAGGCCAGCGTCGAGAACCTGAACCTGCTGCAAAGCGGACGTGGCAAACTGGGCTTTGCGCTTGGTGACAGTGTGGCGATGGCCTGGGCAGGCAACGCCGATGCGGGCTTTCCCGCAAAGGTGGACAAGCTGCGGGGGTATTGCCAAGTTGTTGGCATCAGCTTGCGAAACTTGGCAAACGCAGGATCATGCCACCATTTCCGCGGTGTAATCTGCCCAGAGGCTGAAAGCATCGGAGCGGGCGTTGCGGTATGAAGTTGCGTTCAGTTGATAGCGGCGGGGACGGAAGAGCAAGTTGATCTGGTCGTGTGCGGCCAAAAACTGATGGGCCTGCCGGTGGGATTTGAATTTGCCGAAGATCTTCTCTCGTTTACGTGTCGGCCGGTGCGACACTTCGATCGCGTTGTTCAAGCCTTTGTGCGCGCGATGGTCAGCGTTCGGGGTCAGTGTTTTGACCGGCTTAATATAGCTACGCAACTTGTCAGTTATGACCACCCTCGCTCGCCAAACTGTGAAACTAATCTTTGTAAAAAGCGCTTTGCTGATTTGGCGTTGCGGCGTGTTTGCACGAGAATATCGAGGACGTCTCCATCCGCGTCGATCGCACGCCACAGCCAATGTTTCTTGCCACGGATCGTGATCACGACTTCATCCATATGCCACTTGTTGTTCGGCCGTGGTCGATCCCGGCGAATGCAATTTGCAAAGTGTTGACCAAAGCGATTGACCCAAAGTCGGATCGCTTCTCGGCTGACAATCACGCTCCGCGCGGCCAACAGGTCTTCAACATCAGCCGTGCTCAGAGCTAACCGATGGTACGCCCAAACAGCGTAAGCAATAATCTCACGAGGATAACGAAAGCCCTTCAGGCGTGGCAAATCAATTGGAATATTCATGGGGTCCACATACCTTTAGCAAACCCCGTCAACAACTTGGCAATACCCCCCTGCCCGTTCCGGTCTCCGGGAAAACCCCACGCAAGCTTCAGCCTCACGCAGCGCCAGCCGGTCCCCCAACAAGGCTTGGGGCACATCCTCACCTGCCAACACAACATCTAGGCGACTCAGCGCGGCGCGCGACAAAAACGCAACATCTTCAAGGGCTTCAACACGAACCGAAGTGACCCAAGCGGGCATCCGGGGTATCGTGTCGAGGTCGCTCATGTGATCGAGCCGGGCAAATGTCATGCCGGTAGCCTACATCGTCGCGGCGCTTTCTACTAGAGAATTACGCGCTAACCGCCCCACTCTGTGGCACCATATCATGTCCAATAAGTTTGCATTATCGGACATAAAAAGATACGCTGAAAATCAGTTTAATTTCATCGCTGGATTCACTGTCGGATAGCCGGAATTCATGAGATTCAAGCACTTCCCTGAAAAACGAACCGGGGTTCATGAGACTCTGTACCGGTATTTATGAGACTGGATGAGTCGGTATTTGTGAGACTGGCGCTGTCGTGCGGCTTTTTCGGCAGTCTGACGTGCTCTCTCTTCGCGCTCAGCGCGCCAGAACCGGGCCGAGATGCGTCTCCTCAACGAGAGAGGCCATGAGCGGAGCGCCTCCCGGACCCGCACTTGTCCGTTCATGTCACTTGCGAGCAGCACGTCAATCGCTCGGGCCACGGGATCTTCGACGATCCGGCCGATGCCGACCGTCAGCGCGAAACACTGCAAGAGCGAGCCTTGCGCCAGGGCGTGGAGACCGGGACGCACTGGCTTAGCAAGCACTGGCGCCACCTGATCGTATTCGGGGACAACGACCGTCAGCGCCTGCCGGAGGATCGGCGTGGTCAGAAAATCATGGTAGTCCCGTCGGTCTTTCAGAGACATGCGTGGCTGCTCAGAGACGTTCGGCGGCGAGGCCTGGCGATGCCGTGCCGTCAGAACCTGAAGCACTTCGGGCGCTTCCAGGTCTTCCTGCCCCGCGCCGCGCGCCCAGGCATCGAGATGCGCGGCACCAATCTCGGCATGCCCTTCAAGTTTCTTGAAGCGATCCGTACCGAACCGGTCGGACAGGGTCTCGCCGGTGGCGTCCCGAAACTCCACACCATGCACCGGGCAGCGAAATCGCCACGGCAGCGCGGCGGCTTTGCGATGCAGGTCTTCGGGACAGTGCGGGCATGGAGACCGGTTCTTCCGCGCGATCATCATGCGCGCCGCCGCCCCCAACTCCCGGAAAGTCATGGACTGCACCGCTTCGGGCGAAAGGCCGGTCCGAGCCGCGATCAGAGCCCCCTGCCCTTCTGAAAGCCGCCATTCCAGGTCGAACACGCCCTGCCCCTGCAGGCCAAGTGCTGTGACGAATTCCGAAACCGTCATCGCGTAGAACGGGGCCATGCGCGCGGCCCAGGAAGACAGTCGTTCATCGACCTCGGGGGCGTAAACAACCGGCAGGCGCCCGCACCCCGTCACACCGGCTCTCCCAAGACCGCCTGCAACCGGTCGCCGCCCAGAATATCGCGCGAGAGAATGCGTTCCTCGCCGCTTTCGATGGCGGCGATCGCCAGCTGCGACAGGATCGAAAAGATGCCCGAGGTGATGCCGCCGGTCACCTTGATGATCCGCGCGAGCGCGTGGCCGTCGATCTCGCTTTGGTGCCGAAGCGGCAGTGTGCGGGTGAGCGTGCTCATCAGCCCGTTCAGATCCTCGCCCTCCCGCCAGGGCGGCAACGCGAAGGCCTCGAAACGGCGCACCAGTTGATCATCGGTACGCAACGCGTTGCGGGCTTGGGCGGTGCCGACGCAAACCAGAGGGACGCGCAGCTCGTTGCCCAGAAAGCGCAGCATGTTCAGGAATCGCGCCTGTTCGCGGACCGTGCCGGCCTGCAGGCTGTGAATCTCGTCGATGACCAGCATCCCCGGACGCAATTCGGCGAGCAGACGCAAGGCCAGGCTTTCCAGCACAGACAGTGTCGCCCGCGGCGGCTCCGGGGCACCAATCGCCGCCAGGATCCGGCGGTAGAAGCGCGATTCATCAGGCCCAGACACCATCTGCACGGCGACGACCGGCATATGCAGCCGTCCGCTGGTCTCGTCGAAGCTCGATGCGTGATCGCGGGTGAACTTCTCGATGATCATCGTCTTGCCCATGCCGCTGTCACCGACAATGAGCAGGTTCGGCATGCGGGCGCGATTGGGAAACGACATCAACGTTTCCAGCTTCTCCAAGGCGGCCTCGGCCCTGGGATAGGAGATCCAGCGGTCGGCGCGAATCCGGTGAATGCGCTCCTCGGCGCTGAGCGCGGCGATCTTGCACGCTCCCGGATAGAGATGCGGGAACTCAGTCATCCTCGTACCACTCCTCGACCTTGAAGCCGGGGTGGCTGAGGAACGGGCTCCCCTCTCCGTCCGGCGCAGGCAGGGCATCTCGCGGTGCGGCATCCGGTGTTACATCGATCATCGGCAGAGGGGCGAGATGCAACCGCCGAGCCTGATGGCGCCGTATCGCCTTCGTCTGCCGCTCGGCGCTGTCGACGAGGTCGCGCTGCGCCTCGATCGTCCTGAAAATCAGCTCCTCATCTACCGACCGGCGCCCGGCCTCGCGCAAGGCGCGCCGCGCCGCGCGGTGCTCCCAGAGCGTGATCGCAGGCCGTGTCATATCCGCGGGTCTCGCTTCGATGATCCCGTTCTCAGTCAGCACGAAAATGCGAGAGAGATCGCGCGGGTCGTATTTAAGCGTGAACTTGCGGCTTTCCCGGCCCATCAGCCAGCGCAACTCGTCCGCCCAGTAGCGGATGTGGAAGAGATGCAGCCCGTCACGCTGCAAGACACGGCTCTCGGAAGGCAGAAAATCGACCAAAAACTGCCTGAGATCGGTCGGCATGCGAAGCCGGGCCTCATCCACCCGGGCCGCCCAAGCCGCCGCAGGTGTGGTTTCCAGCGCAGAGTGGACCCGCACATGGTAGGAGCCGGTGATCTCGAGAGCGAGCCAGGTTTCCAGTTCGCCGAGCGTCATCACCGCCTCGGCCTCGGCATCGAGATCGCCGCGCTCGAAGATGTTCGAGAAATGCGACCCCGGCAGCAGGTGAACCGCCCCCATCATTGTGCCGATCAGGCGCTCGATATGGCCGCCATAGCGCGGTGTACCTGGCGGACGGTACCGCAGTTCGATCTGGTACTCTGCACAGGCGAGCCCGAAGGCGCGGGCATGGAATTCCGCGCCGTTGTCCACATAAATCGCGTTCGGGATGCCCCGCGTTGGCCAATCCGTGCTGATACCTCGCGCGGTGAGCCAATGCGATTTGTCCATTACCGTATGGGTCAGACACAGTGCGACGGCCAGTAGCGATGGCGGTTCCAGAGACAGGTAAAACCCCAGAACCATGCGGGTATTCACGTCGGTCGCGACCGTCAGCGTTGGCCTGCCGAGCGGACGTCGTGTCACCGGATCTACCACTGTCACATCAGCCTTGGTGTGGTCGATCTGGACGATATCCAGCGGATCGTTGGCGACCAGCCCCCCAGGCGTGGCCAGATAGCGCCGCTCGGCCTTGTCCTTGCCCTCTCGTCGGGCCATCAGTTTAGCTTGGTCATGTTGCTCCAGCCAGCGCCCCAGACGGCGGATCGAGGGTGGGGCCAGCCCTTGCGCCCGACAATCGGCAGCAACTTCGCGCCAGAACCGTGTCCTGGTGGGCTTACGACGGGAAGCATAAAACCCCTTGAAATGGCGGGACACGATCGTTTCCACCAACGGGTCCAAGGGCTGCATGCCCGGTTTAGGGCCCCGTGTATCCCGGAGCAATGCAGAGGTCCGCCCATCCTCGCGGAACTGCTTCACCAGGCGAAAGAGCGTGGATCGGCTGACATTCAGCTGATGCATGGCCCATTCGACAGCGCCTGGGCTGAGCTGGATCGGTAATTCCGCCAGCACCCGGGCGCGAAACTCCGCCTCTTCCCAATCCTTGTCAGCTGGAAAATTATCGGACATAATGTTGCTCAACGTGCGGATGCTGGAGAGTCTCATCAATAGCGACTCAAATCGCTTCCAGTCTCACTTACCCTGAATCGGTTTCAGAAATGCGACACAGGCAAGATATTGAAAACAAATGGACCACAGTCTCAGAAATTCCGGCAGACCGACAAGATTCAAGCACTTCCCTGAAAAACGAACCGGGGTTCATGAGACTCTGTACCGGTATTTATGAGACTGGATGAGTCGGTATTTGTGAGACTGGCGCTGTCGTGCGGCTTTTTCGGCAGTCTGACGTGCTCTCTCTTCGCGCTCAGCGCGCCAGAACCGGGCCGAGATGCGTCTCCTCAACGAGAGAGGCCATGAGCGGAGCGCCTCCCGGACCCGCACTTGTCCGTTCATGTCACTTGCGAGCAGCACGTCAATCGCTCGGGCCACGGGATCTTCGACGATCCGGCCGATGCCGACCGTCAGCGCGAAACACTGCAAGAGCGAGCCTTGCGCCAGGGCGTGGAGACCGGGACGCACTGGCTTAGCAAGCACTGGCGCCACCTGATCGTATTCGGGGACAACGACCGTCAGCGCCTGCCGGAGGATCGGCGTGGTCAGAAAATCATGGTAGTCCCGTCGGTCTTTCAGAGACATGCGTGGCTGCTCAGAGACGTTCGGCGGCGAGGCCTGGCGATGCCGTGCCGTCAGAACCTGAAGCACTTCGGGCGCTTCCAGGTCTTCCTGCCCCGCGCCGCGCGCCCAGGCATCGAGATGCGCGGCACCAATCTCGGCATGCCCTTCAAGTTTCTTGAAGCGATCCGTACCGAACCGGTCGGACAGGGTCTCGCCGGTGGCGTCCCGAAACTCCACACCATGCACCGGGCAGCGAAATCGCCACGGCAGCGCGGCGGCTTTGCGATGCAGGTCTTCGGGACAGTGCGGGCATGGAGACCGGTTCTTCCGCGCGATCATCATGCGCGCCGCCGCCCCCAACTCCCGGAAAGTCATGGACTGCACCGCTTCGGGCGAAAGGCCGGTCCGAGCCGCGATCAGAGCCCCCTGCCCTTCTGAAAGCCGCCATTCCAGGTCGAACACGCCCTGCCCCTGCAGGCCAAGTGCTGTGACGAATTCCGAAACCGTCATCGCGTAGAACGGGGCCATGCGCGCGGCCCAGGAAGACAGTCGTTCATCGACCTCGGGGGCGTAAACAACCGGCAGGCGCCCGCACCCCGTCACACCGGCTCTCCCAAGACCGCCTGCAACCGGTCGCCGCCCAGAATATCGCGCGAGAGAATGCGTTCCTCGCCGCTTTCGATGGCGGCGATCGCCAGCTGCGACAGGATCGAAAAGATGCCCGAGGTGATGCCGCCGGTCACCTTGATGATCCGCGCGAGCGCGTGGCCGTCGATCTCGCTTTGGTGCCGAAGCGGCAGTGTGCGGGTGAGCGTGCTCATCAGCCCGTTCAGATCCTCGCCCTCCCGCCAGGGCGGCAACGCGAAGGCCTCGAAACGGCGCACCAGTTGATCATCGGTACGCAACGCGTTGCGGGCTTGGGCGGTGCCGACGCAAACCAGAGGGACGCGCAGCTCGTTGCCCAGAAAGCGCAGCATGTTCAGGAATCGCGCCTGTTCGCGGACCGTGCCGGCCTGCAGGCTGTGAATCTCGTCGATGACCAGCATCCCCGGACGCAATTCGGCGAGCAGACGCAAGGCCAGGCTTTCCAGCACAGACAGTGTCGCCCGCGGCGGCTCCGGGGCACCAATCGCCGCCAGGATCCGGCGGTAGAAGCGCGATTCATCAGGCCCAGACACCATCTGCACGGCGACGACCGGCATATGCAGCCGTCCGCTGGTCTCGTCGAAGCTCGATGCGTGATCGCGGGTGAACTTCTCGATGATCATCGTCTTGCCCATGCCGCTGTCACCGACAATGAGCAGGTTCGGCATGCGGGCGCGATTGGGAAACGACATCAACGTTTCCAGCTTCTCCAAGGCGGCCTCGGCCCTGGGATAGGAGATCCAGCGGTCGGCGCGAATCCGGTGAATGCGCTCCTCGGCGCTGAGCGCGGCGATCTTGCACGCTCCCGGATAGAGATGCGGGAACTCAGTCATCCTCGTACCACTCCTCGACCTTGAAGCCGGGGTGGCTGAGGAACGGGCTCCCCTCTCCGTCCGGCGCAGGCAGGGCATCTCGCGGTGCGGCATCCGGTGTTACATCGATCATCGGCAGAGGGGCGAGATGCAACCGCCGAGCCTGATGGCGCCGTATCGCCTTCGTCTGCCGCTCGGCGCTGTCGACGAGGTCGCGCTGCGCCTCGATCGTCCTGAAAATCAGCTCCTCATCTACCGACCGGCGCCCGGCCTCGCGCAAGGCGCGCCGCGCCGCGCGGTGCTCCCAGAGCGTGATCGCAGGCCGTGTCATATCCGCGGGTCTCGCTTCGATGATCCCGTTCTCAGTCAGCACGAAAATGCGAGAGAGATCGCGCGGGTCGTATTTAAGCGTGAACTTGCGGCTTTCCCGGCCCATCAGCCAGCGCAACTCGTCCGCCCAGTAGCGGATGTGGAAGAGATGCAGCCCGTCACGCTGCAAGACACGGCTCTCGGAAGGCAGAAAATCGACCAAAAACTGCCTGAGATCGGTCGGCATGCGAAGCCGGGCCTCATCCACCCGGGCCGCCCAAGCCGCCGCAGGTGTGGTTTCCAGCGCAGAGTGGACCCGCACATGGTAGGAGCCGGTGATCTCGAGAGCGAGCCAGGTTTCCAGTTCGCCGAGCGTCATCACCGCCTCGGCCTCGGCATCGAGATCGCCGCGCTCGAAGATGTTCGAGAAATGCGACCCCGGCAGCAGGTGAACCGCCCCCATCATTGTGCCGATCAGGCGCTCGATATGGCCGCCATAGCGCGGTGTACCTGGCGGACGGTACCGCAGTTCGATCTGGTACTCTGCACAGGCGAGCCCGAAGGCGCGGGCATGGAATTCCGCGCCGTTGTCCACATAAATCGCGTTCGGGATGCCCCGCGTTGGCCAATCCGTGCTGATACCTCGCGCGGTGAGCCAATGCGATTTGTCCATTACCGTATGGGTCAGACACAGTGCGACGGCCAGTAGCGATGGCGGTTCCAGAGACAGGTAAAACCCCAGAACCATGCGGGTATTCACGTCGGTCGCGACCGTCAGCGTTGGCCTGCCGAGCGGACGTCGTGTCACCGGATCTACCACTGTCACATCAGCCTTGGTGTGGTCGATCTGGACGATATCCAGCGGATCGTTGGCGACCAGCCCCCCAGGCGTGGCCAGATAGCGCCGCTCGGCCTTGTCCTTGCCCTCTCGTCGGGCCATCAGTTTAGCTTGGTCATGTTGCTCCAGCCAGCGCCCCAGACGGCGGATCGAGGGTGGGGCCAGCCCTTGCGCCCGACAATCGGCAGCAACTTCGCGCCAGAACCGTGTCCTGGTGGGCTTACGACGGGAAGCATAAAACCCCTTGAAATGGCGGGACACGATCGTTTCCACCAACGGGTCCAAGGGCTGCATGCCCGGTTTAGGGCCCCGTGTATCCCGGAGCAATGCAGAGGTCCGCCCATCCTCGCGGAACTGCTTCACCAGGCGAAAGAGCGTGGATCGGCTGACATTCAGCTGATGCATGGCCCATTCGACAGCGCCTGGGCTGAGCTGGATCGGTAATTCCGCCAGCACCCGGGCGCGAAACTCCGCCTCTTCCCAATCCTTGTCAGCTGGAAAATTATCGGACATAATGTTGCTCAACGTGCGGATGCTGGAGAGTCTCATCAATAGCGACTCAAATCGCTTCCAGTCTCACTTACCCTGAATCGGTTTCAGAAATGCGACACAGGCAAGATATTGAAAACAAATGGACCACAGTCTCAGAAATTCCGGCAGACCGACAAATGCCCGCTCTGAGGCGGCAATCGGGTCTTCTTTCAACGAGCATGACCAGAAGGTCTCCGCATCCAAAGGCCGCTCGGACGCGCCCCGGCCGAAATGACCCGCCGCTATCAGCGCCGCTGCGACCAATTCCGGGTGAATCATACCAAGGCGGCGGGGTTGTGACGCGGATCAGGCACCTTCGTTTTTCAACACCGTCAGCGCTGCCAGGTGACGCGGAAGATCACTGCGGGAATGCAGCATATCCACGATGATGACTTCGTCGGGCTGGTCCAGAAAAACCAGAAAATGCTCCCCTGCCCTTACGAACCGCAGGTCATCGGCCTCATCCACGAGGACTGCGCAACTCCGGCTATGCGCCTGCCCGCTCAGAATCCCTTCACAGCGCAATAGCAATTCTGCCTCATAAAGTTCTGCTTGGCGCAGCCCAAATTTCTCGATCGTCCATCTGGCGATTTCGGTGAGACTGGCTTCGGCACGACGGGTCAGCCGGAAGGATCGGCTCATGTACGAGCGCGCGCAGTCGCAAAGGCCCTACGGATCGCATCTTTGCCGCTGCCTTCCGCAAGATCACCCGCTTTAGCCTGCGCCAGACCTTCAAGTAGATCCTTCCGGATCCCGGCCAGCTGTGCTTCTTCCTGCTCGAGCAGCCTCAGGCCAGCGCGCATCGCTTCGCTCACATTCTGGTAGCGCCCGGACGCCACCAATGCTTGGATCAGATGGTCCTGGGTTTCAGTCAGGACAACATTGCGTGTCACCATGGGTTAGATCTCCTCTATTGGCAATATATGCCAATGCGCGATTTCGATCAATGGAATCTGTTTCTGGTCCGCGAACTGCCCATGATGCAGCCTCTTTTCTCGTCGCTATCAATCAGTCGTTTAGTGACGATACCTTAAATTGCAAAAAGACTGTTTTGATGCCCCTGATAGGTTACGCTCGGGTCTCGACCGAGGATCAGACCCCCCTGCCCCAGACGCAGGCCCTGAAATCCGCGGGCTGCGCCGAGATCCATGAAGAACAGGCCTCGGGCGGCAATCGTGCGCGGCCGGTGCTTGCCCGCGTGCTGGAGCGCATTAGCAAGGGCGACACGCTGGTGGTCGTTCGGATCGACCGGCTGGCGCGGTCTCTCTCACATCTGCTGGAGGTGATCGAACGGCTGGAGGCCAAGGGGGCGTTCTTTCGTTCCATTCAGGACCCGATCGACACCGGGTCCCCGCAAGGCAAGTTCACGTTGCAGGTGTTGAGCGCCGCGGCCTAGTTCGAGCGTGCGCTGATCCGCGAACGTACCAAGGCGGGGCTGGCGAGCGCCCGTACCAAGGGCCGGGGCGGCGGGAACCCGCGCCTAGCCGAAATCACGCAGGACGGTCTCGCGTTCGATCTGCCGCGCCTGCGCCGACTAGCCGGTTCGGCGCAGTTCCTTGTGTCGCCACCACGAGGCAGCGATTGCGCGCAGCACGCGCAAGACACCTGTTTGCATGGGAATGCCCTTCATCAGGAACGGCAGACCGGAACCCGGCCCGGACCCATCCGAGGGACCCCAAAGGCCCTCATCCGTCAGTCACAAAACCCGAAGGACACTTTCACTTTCCCCGGTCCCTATGGGCACAAAACAAAACTGAAAGCCCGGGACATCTGCCGAAGCCATTGAATTCATGTAGCAATTCCAGGTCGGCACCCAAGATCGGCAACAGATATCGGCAAAACCTTGTCCGCGGCTCCGAAATGTGTATGTTTTTCAATTACTTTGCAAACATGGAAGATCGGCAAAAATGCTGGAAACTCCCACCAGAATCGAACCCTGCTTCTTCGAGGAGCATATTCCTACAGAACTGGCAGACCTTTCGGTCGACATCCAGAAGGAAGCCACCGGGCTGGGACAAGGGTTGCATCCTGACAGCGCAGCCGAACTTGCCGATCTCGTCCGTGTGATGAACTGCTACTACTCCAACCTGATCGAAGGACACAACACGCGCCCCCGCGACATCGAAAGGGCGCTGGCTGGTGCCGAGCTTGAGGAAGAAACCCGCCCTCTCGCCCTTGAGGCCCGGGCGCACGTCATCGTGCAACGGGCCATCGACGAGATGCATCGCAAGGGCACCCTGCCCCGCCCCACATCCGTCGAATTCCTGGCTTGGGTCCACAAGAGCTTCTACGACGAGATGCCGGATGAGTTTCGGGTCATCGAACATCCCGACGGCACACAAGAGCCCATCGTTCCAGGACGCATGCGCCAGGATGACGATCGGGAAGTTGCGGTCGGGCGCCACCTACCTCCTTCATCGTCGCGCGTCGCGGCATTCATGGACCATTTCGACAAACGGTTTCAGATTGCGGCGCGGTCTTCGAGCGGACGGATCATCGCGATCGCCTCTGCACATCATCGGCTGAACTATATCCACCCTTTCCCGGATGGCAACGGGCGCGTCAGCAGACTGATGTCTCATGCCATGGCCCTCACCGCAGGGATTGGTGGCCAAGGGCTTTGGTCCGTATCGCGTGGACTAGCCCGCGGGCTGACCGATCGGGGCGAGTACAAACGGATGATGGATCTGGCAGACAGTCCACGCCGCGGAGACCGCGACGGACGGGGGAACCTGTCAGAAGCGGCACTGAAGACGTTCAGTGAATGGTTCCTAAAGGTGACGCTCGACCAGATCACCTTCTCAGCAAGATTGTTCGACCTCGGCGGACTGGACCAACGGTATCGTCGTCTTGTTGCAGATACCATCGATGACAAACGAGCGCCGGAACTGATTTCGGCGGTTCTTCGGCATGGCGCACTGGAACGAGGCGATGCGCAGATTGTGCTCAAGACCTCCGAGCGTACGGCTCGCAACACGCTGAGCAAACTGACCGCCGCCGGATACCTGACCTCGGCCTCGCCGAAGACGCCAGTTCGGCTGGCGTTTCCATTGGACTACCGGGAACGTCTTTTTCCGAACTTGTTTGGCAATGGCGATCTGCCTGAGTGATCGGAACGCGAACCGAATGGTTCTTGAAAAATGGCTTTTTGCCCCACAGTTCTCTGTGCGGTATTGCCAAGTTAGCTAATCAGGGTTGTGATCGGAGAATTGGCTAAGGTTCATGCCGTCATCTGGCCGCTGAAATTGGCCCCGATGTCAAAGGCTGTTGCGCGGGATTGGCGGTGGTTTTGGGCGCTCATGCGATATCGGCGGGGGCGGAAGAAATTGTTGATCTGGTCATGTGCAGATAGAAACCTCTGGGCTTGGCGATGTGACTTGAAGCGGCCCATGCATTGTCCGGCAGTGGTTTGCTTGCAAATCGTGAGAGGGATTTTTTCTCGTTTTCGGGTCGGGCGATGTGAACCCTCGATCCGGTTGTTCAATCCTTTGTGCGCCCGATGGTCAGCGCCTAGAGCTTTGATCGGTTTGATATAGCTGCGCAACTTATCGGTGATCACGACGCGTGGCCCACCGAAGTTAATAATCAGCCGTCGGAAAAATCGCTTCGCGGCTTTGCATTGCGGCGCCGCTGGACCAGGATGTCCAGTACATCGCCATCCGCATCCACCGCCCGCCAGAGCCAGAATTTTTCACCTCGGATTGCGATTACGACTTCATCCAGGTGCCACTTGTCCTTTGGCACATTCCGGTTCCGCCGAACGCAATCTGCAAAATGACGTCCAAACCGATTGACCCAGAGCCGGATCGCTTCCCGGCTGATAATCACGCCGCGTTCGGCGAGAAGATCCTCGACATCTGCGGTGCTCAGAGCAAACCGATAGTAGGCCCAAACGGCATATGCGATCACGGCACGCGGATAACGGAAGCCTTTGAGGCGCTGGAGTGAGGCTGGTATTTTCATTTCCGCCTGCTACCCTCAACTGCGCACGCCAACAACTTGGCAATGCCCCCTCGCCAACTATCTGACAACGCTGACAGATCACAGAACCTCACGGAACCGGAAAGTTTGCGACACAACCACGTATCTTACGCGATCGCCTGACAAGCTATTGGCTGGTTCGCGTGATATAGATCGGGCTGGTCCAAGCTATGTGGCCGTCCTCAAACACGATTCGCGCGAACAGGCATCTCTCCTCGTCTGATGAAAGCGGAACACTCAACTGGGTTTGCAGTTTGGATGGCAGCATCTCGTCGGGAAGCCGCGACAGGCGAACGGCTTTGCCGAGGCCGCCACAATCGTGGACGATGTCCTTTGTCCCGAGTTCGGCAAGGTCAATCGCGAAACCCGTGACATTGCTGTTGAAGTTGAGCGTTCCAGAGAACCCATCCTCCATCCAGATGTCGACGGCGTGAGCGCCGCCGGTCGTGACATATCCCCAAGACACAGTGTTGCCTTCCACCTCAACATTGCAGTCGGCATTCCAGAAATTCACGGCTCGGGTAGAGCGCGGGGTACTGTCGAGGGTGAGCACGACATCCCAGTCCACCCGGCGGCTACGGCCGCGATATTCGGCGCCCTCACACTGGACACGGATCCGGTTTCCAGATCGACGGGCCTCAGCTTCGGTTTGGATATGGGTCAGGACAGAAAGACCATCCTTGATCTCAATGCGCTCGATACCGGCATGGGCCGAGATGTCGATGTCGAGCGCGATCTCGGTGTTTTCACAAGTGACAATATCACCGATCAGTGCCGTGTCGGTCGCGGCCCACTCACCTGAATAATGTCTTCGCGTACCGTTCTGTAATCCGGCGATCCGAACATCAATGAAGGGTCGACACCCCGTGGTGGCGTAATGACGGCGGTGGCGGAAGGCTTCAAACAGGTCGTTGCGATCGAGAGAGGGCATCAAGTGGCAAGTCAGTCCCCCGAGCGATCCGAACTTACCCGAACCGGGATAGCTGGCGCCGATGCGACCCTTGTGCCCGTCGGAAGCAGATACGATGCCCACGCGGTATCCGGCTTTGTATGCATCTTCGAAAATCCAGTCGAAGGTGCCCCATGCGGAATGCACTTCCACTGACGGTTCCAGATTGGCGTCATGCGCGTATGACACATCCGCATAGCGCCCGCCCACATGGGCGACGACAAGCGCATCTTCGTCATTGAGGCGATCGAACAGTTCAGCAGCATCAATGCAGGTATTCTCATCGGTGGAATCCTCCATCACCAATGACCGCTGCGCCCGATAGATTGGCCGACCTTCGGTCCGGTACCAGACGTTGTGGTCGCCACCAACGGACGTGTTGCCGGACCATTCGTAGCCCGGCACAGTCACATAGCGGCCCGGATCGTTGAGCTCCGCTGTGAGTTCGTTCAAGTCCTGCCAAAAGGTATCGGTGATCTGGAAATCGTTACCCTGGTGGCCGCAGATATCCAGGAAAGCCTTGTCGCGGCCAAATTCGAAATATTGCCTTGCGGTGTTCGTTCCGATCGTCTCGCCGCTTTGACCATGCATATCGGACCAGAAGTGCCGAAAATCGGGGGCCTCGGCGATGCGGAGGGTGTTCGTGGTCGCAACGGTCTTGCCCTCGTTATCCCTAATCTCGACGCTCAGATCGCCAGGGCTTTCGACGGACAGGCCCTCGATCAGCAGGGCGCCGCCATTGCTGTCCTTCATCGATACCGTTTCGGGCAGGCCTTCGACGGGGCGCGTGGGATGGAGTGTATAGGTGCCCGTATCCTCTGGTGTCGGGTTTCCCCAGCGGTCTTCGGCCTTGAACCCGAGCGCAAAGCTGTCTCCCACGGCCCGCAGGGACGGCAGCACGGCCTGATGCACCGCAGACGGGCCGGGGATCAGCCGGATCTTTGGCTGCCGGTCATCCGGCAAAACCGTGTAATCGTAGGTTGAAAAAGCATCGACATGAACCCGGAACTCATAAGCGTGCTCTACAAAGGTCTGCATCCGCATCCCGGGTGAGCCTTGAGACATATCACCCATTCGAACCGTGATCGTGTCGCCTTCGGACAGGTAATTCAGACACTGAATGTAGAGCGTGTTGCCCCATGGCCGGATATTGCTGTTCTTGCGATACCAGTATTTCAATCGCGCCCCGTTCGAGGCGGTGATCGTGGTGTAACCCGCTGCCGCAGGATCGTCGAATTGCGGCGGAGTCTGATCGGAAGCCGAGCGGATCGAGATCTTGATCCCGCCGAGGTCATCTATACCGAAATGGCCTGCGGTGTAGGTCAGGGTCAAACTGTTCCACGACCCGCAGACAATGGGGCCTGACTGGTCGAGGCAAGCGTGCCCCATAAGATCGGGTCTGTAGCTATTGAAAGGCAATTTAATCTCCGGAGTTTATCAGGCGTCGTCCAGGGCCGCATCCACCGGTCGGGCCCGGAGGCTCCGAACGCGGGAAACAAGCACAAAGATGCCAATCAGCAGGAAAGCCAACGCAATGGGGCGGGTGACGAATATCAGAATACCGGCGTCAGATAGCCGGAGAGACTGGCGGAATGCCTCTTCGGCGCCGCCTGCCAGAACGAAGCTGATCACAAAGGCGGCCGGGTTGAAGTCGAACCGCTTCATGCCCCAGCCAACGATGCCGAAAAGGATCATGACGCCGACGTCGAACAGGCTGCCCCGTGACACATAGGCTGACATGACAGACGTCAGCATGATGATCGGATAGAGAATATCGGTCGGGACCCGGGCGATAAAGCGCCCGACAAAAGCCGCACCATAATATCCGATCAACCCGTACATGACGATGCCGATCAGCCCGCAGGCGAAAAGCGAATAAATCAGCTCGCGTGATGTCACGAAAAGCGTGGGGCCGATCTGGATGCCATGGATCAGGAAGACGCCAACAAGAATGGCACCGATGGTCGAGCCGGGTATCCCAAGTGTCAAAAGCGGTGCCATTGAAGGGCCCGAAACGGCATTGTTGGCGGCCTCTGGTGCGGCCACGCCTTCAAGCGCGCCTTTGCCCCATGCCTCGGGATTCTTCGCCCGACGTTTGCCTTCGCCATAGGCCACAAATGCAGCGATCGTAGAGCCAAGTCCCGGCAATATACCGATAACGGTTCCTATGACCGACGACCGTAAGATATGCGGCAGGCAAGGCCGGAATTCGACCCAGGTCAGTCGGTTGCGGTCTCGGGCGGTCTGATCGTCTGGTTCATCGACCATCTGAACCGGGTCGCTCCGCTTGGCCACCTGTTCAAAAACCTCGGCCAGAACAAAAATCCCGATCATCAACGGGACAAGCGATACCCCGTCCATCAGTTCTGTTATCCCGAAGGTAAATCTTTCGGCGCCGGTGACAGGGTCCAGCCCCACCATTTTGATCACAACGCCCAAGGCCGCGCTGGCCAATCCCTTAAGGACTGATTTGCCGATCACCGAGCCGATCACCACAAATGCGGTGAGGTAGATGGCAAAAAGCTCTGGCGGGCCAAGATGCAAGGCTACGGCAGCGATCCAGGCAACGCCGACGATCAGAACGATTTCACCGAAGAAATCGCCGATGACCGACGAAATCGTCGCGACCTTCATTGCCTTGGACGCCTGCCCCTTTTGCGCCAAAGGATATCCGTCAAGCTGGGTTGCCGCTGATGCGGCTGTGCCGGGCGTATTGAACAGGATTGCGGCAATGGACCCGCCATAACGCCCCGACTTGCCGATGACATAAAGGAAGGCGAGCGCTGAAAGAGGCTCCATATAGAATGTGAGCGGCACCAGCATCGCGATAGCCGCCGAGGCCGTGAGGCCGGGTATTGCGCCCACGATCATACCCACAATCGCTGCGGCAAATACCCACGCCAGGATGATCGGATCTGTCAGGACATTGGCGAGGCCGATTAAGATATCCACGGTTCAGCCTCCGATCAGGTCGAGCAGGTCGAACCATGCGCCGTAAGGTGGGAACACCCCGAGCGCTTCGAAAAAGATCAGATGGAAGATGACAGGCGCTGTCAGCGCGCCAACCGCCAGTCCAGTCGGATTGCGTATCCCGAATAGCCAGAGTGCGACAGGAGTGACAAGGCCGGTCGAGATCAGATACCCCAGCTTGCCAATGAGCCACAGATAGAGAACGACCAAGGCCAGAAGCATCAGCGGACCGGCCGGAATGCTTAACTGACTGGCCTCGGTTTTCTCATCCGCTTTGACGGGCCGAAGCATCAGCCCGCCAAGCAGAATGAGGACCCCGGCGCTGATCAAGGGGAAAACCCGCACACTCATGGACCCGTCGTAATCGAGCGGAATCCAGAAACTGGCGGTCACAGCAACCGCGCCCGTGGCGAGAAGGGCGATCGCTGGACCCGTTTGATGCAAATTGAGTGGCATGATCGCCCCTTTTAATAGACTTGCCTCAGTTCAACGACGCAACGATCGCGCGCGCGTCTTCCTGCATCTGCATGAGCTTTGCACGGGTGTCGGCGCCGGTAAGGTAACTTGGCGCGTTGTTGCCATTCTCCATCAGCTCTTTGAAGGAAACTGTCGCAGCCGCGGCCGCGACAGTTTCCTGAAGTGCAGACACCACATCATCAGGCGTATCTTTGGGGGCGAAGACCGCAATCGGTGAACTGATCACGGGGACATCGAGCCCAAGTTCGGCAAAGGTGGGAACGTCAGGCGAGAACATGTCCCGCTCGTTCGAAACCAGAGCCAGCGGACGAAGCTCTTGGGTGAAACCTGCCAATTGCTGGATTCCGATCATGCCAAAATCGACTTGCCCGCCAATAACGGCGGCACGCGTTGCCGAGCCGCCCTTGAAGGCCACGTCAACCGCTGTTAGCCCCATCGCATTCAGAAAACCCTGCCCCGCCACATGGTGGAAACTGCCGCGACCCGTGTGGGACCAACGAAGGCTGCCCGGTGCTGCCTGCCCGGCTTGGATCAGGTCCTCAACCGTCTGGAACGGGCTGTTGACGGGAACCATCAAAGCGGTCGTCAAATCCCCAATCTGCGCGATGGTCACGAAATCCTCAAAGGGATCAATTTCGAGCTCTTTCATGACCGAGTTCAGCACGAATGAACCGCCAGAGGTGATCATGATGGTGCTGCCATCAGCCGTGGCGTTTGCAACCGATGTTGCACCAACAATCCCCGATGCGCCGGGACGGTTCACAACAACCACGGGAACCGGCAAGGCCTCGCTCATCGAGGCTGCAAGCGCGCGTGCAATTGTATCAGTGCCGCCGCCCGCATCATAGGGCACGATGGCGTTGATCGGCCGGCGCGGCGTCCACTCCGCCAAGGCAGGCGAGGCGGAAATCAGGGAAATGGTGGAAGCAGCAGAGGCGGCTAGAAAGTGGCGTCTATTCATGGCTCGGTCCTTTGAACGGAAAGTTGATGTTGCTTTCGACCATATACCGAGACCATATGATAAAAAAATTAGAATTAACTGATGTACTAATCCAAAAAATGGATGATTGGATGGGAAGATATGAATATCCGGGCTTTGCGCTTGTTCGTGGAGATTATGGACAGGCTGACGCTGTCGCGCGCGTCGGAAAAACTCAACATCAGTCAGCCTGCGGCAAGCCGGTTGATCAGGTTGCTTGAAGAAGAGCTTGGCGAGCCGCTTTTCACCCGGGAGCGCAAGAGACTGCACCCGACTCCGGAAGCCGAGGCGCTGATGCCTGAGGCGGTGCGCATTCTGCAATCCATCGACAATCTGCCAGCTGTGTTGGCGCAAAGTCGTAGAAAAGAGATTGCCCCACTTAGGGTCCTGTGTCTGCCCAGGATCGTCGACGGGCTCGTACTTCCTGTCCTGGCGCGGGTCCACCAAGAGGAACAAACGCGACGATTCAACGTCGATGTCTGTCCCCGCCGCGAATTCGGTCGGCGCTTGCTGTACGGCGGTTATGATGTGGGGGTTTCATCTTTGCCAATTCCGGTGGAAGGGCTCGAAACCCGCCGATTGGCGCGTGCCGTTCTTCAGGTGATGGTTCCCAGAAAAAATCCGCTCGCTGACCGCGAAAATCTCACGATTGCCGACCTGCGCACTGAGCAGTACATCGCCTTGAACAGGCATTCGGCCATTCGAACCGCAGTCGATGCGGCGCTGTTGCGTGACGGACATGGCCTGGAGGTAACTCATGAGGTCTCGACCTCAGATGTCGCTTATTGGTTTGTCCGAAACGGGATGGGGTTCACGTTCGCCGATCCGGCGAGTGTCACGTCAGAGATCCGACGGGATGTGGCGCTTGTTCCGTGCAACTTGGATGTTGGTTTCGAAATTGCGTTCTTTCTTCCCAAGGCTGAGAAAACCCATGAGTGCCTCGAGCCCTTTATGAGCCAACTCGTGGAACTTAGCCGCTCAAGGTACCAGGACACTGGATGCGGTTGACATATTCTGGATGAACAGATGCGTTTTTACGTTGCACGTTGGCCTTCGAGTTTCTTAATTTCGATCCTCCGTCAGCGTGGCAAAGTGGCAGCAGAGAAATTTGAGGCGTGCATTGCGGCGTGCCTGGACCAGAATGTCGAGCGTGTCACCTTTGGCGTCGACCGCGCGCCACAGCCAGTGCTTCACGCGATTGATCGGGATCACCACTTCGTCCATGTGCCAGTTGTCGTTCGGGCGCGGTCGATCGCGGCGGATACACGCGGCAAAATACGCACCAAACCGGTTGACCCAAAGACGGATGGTCTCGCGGCTGACGATGACGCCTCGCTCCGCCAAGAGATCTTCCACATCCGCGCTGCTCAGGGCAAAGCGATGGTAAGCCCAAACCGCATAGGAAATCACCTCACGCGGAAAACGAAAGCCCTTCAGGCGCGGCATGGACGATGGGATCGCATGCCCCGGCCTCTACCCGCTTCGACAAACACAAACAACTTGGCAATGCCATCGTGTTTCGTTAAGATAGCAGCCCACGCGCGATTATGGTGCGTTGGATCTCTGAAGATCCTTCGTATATCCGGAAAATGCGCAGGTCTCGCAGGTAGCGTTCCAATGGGAAGTCGCGTGTATACCCATATCCGCCATGGATTTGTAGAGCTCTGTCCGCGATGCGCCACGCGGCTTCGGTTGCGTATAGTTTGGCAAAGGCAGACTCGGTCGAATATCGGCTAGAAGTGCCACGTTTGGCGGCCGCCTGCATTGAGAGCGCCCGCGCCGCAGCCAGTTCTGTGGCGCAATCGGCCAGCATAAATTGCAAGCCTTGAAAATCACCAATTGGATGGCCGCCGACTTTGCGCTCCTTGGCATAAGAGATTGCTGCATTCAACGCCGCAGCGGCTATGCCGGTGGCCTGCGCGGCAACTTCAATGCGACCGTTGTCCAGCACCTTCATAGCAGTGCGAAACCCTGTTCCTTCATCGCCAAGCCGGTTCGCCTCCGGCACCCAGCAGTCGAAAGTAATACCAAACACATGCCCGCCTTTCAGCCCCATTGTCCGCTCGTTCGGGGCGATATCGACACCTGTGATGGCCTTTGGCTCCACGATAAAGGCGCTGACACCTGGCGCGCCGACTGTTCTATCTGTCTTCGCATAAACCACAATGAAGTCAGCCGCACCGGCATTGGAAATGAAACATTTGCTCCCCTTGATCCGGTATCCTAAGCCTTCCCGCACAGCGTAGGTTGTCATATCCGCGGGGTTGGAGCCGGCTTGAGGCTCAGTCAAAGCGAATGCACCCAAGGCGCTGCCCGCGGCTGCATCAGGCAACAGACGGGCCTTGAGGGCAGCATCCCCGCCCAACAAGACCGAATCCGTTGCCAGAAAATGCGCTGTCAGCATCGATGCAGTCGAGCCACAAGCCCCCGCGACGGCCTCAACCGCTGCATAAAGCGCCGGGCCGGAAAGGCCCAGGCCACCTGCGTCTTCGGGCAGGTTCATCCCCATCAGGCCCATCTCGGCCATGGCGGGCAAATGATAGGTCGCAAAGATCGCTTCTTCGTCAATCTGCGCGGCCTTGGAGGCCAAAACCTCTTGCGAGAACCGCTCAATCTGGTTGATCACGGCACGTTCGTCCTCAAGCATGGGATAGGTCATTTGTTGTCTCCTTTGGCCAGTGTCGCTAGAATTTCTGCTTCATTTGCGTTCAACCCCGGTGCCGCAGAGCGGCCCCCACGGACGGCACCACCGAAATGTACTGGTTGCTCTGGCACGTTCAGACGCCCCAAAACTGGGTGCTCCACCTCCGACGCAAGGCCGCGCTCCACGGCTTGCGACGAGGCCCAGGCCTGTGCAACCGACTGGATCTCAGATGCAGGTATCCCGCGGACGGACAGGCTGGCAACAACTTCGGCCACGTTGCGTGTGCCAGCCCAGAGCGCGATCTGTTCGGCAAGGGCGGGTTCGTTTTCGCGGCGCAGCGGATCCGTGAGAAAGCGCGGATCATTGGCCAGCTCTGGCAGTTCGATAACCTCACAGAAAGTTGCAAACAAACGATCGTTCAGAACCGCCACAGCAAAATGCCCATCCCCTGCCGGATAGGTGCCGAACGGCGCCGACAGCGCGTGCCGGTTGCCGGTTCGCTTGGGGGCTTCACCGCCCATCAAGGTGCGGCAGGCCAACAGCGGCATCATCGATGTCAGCGCATCAAAAAGCGCAACATCCACGTGCCGCCCTTTTCCTGTCCGGCTGCGGTCAAACAGGGCCACCATAGTACCCCATGCCGCAAAAAGCCCGCCTGCCACATCGCCCAAAGCTTCGCCAATCATCGTTGGTGTGCCGGTTTGCTCTCCCGTCACATCCATCAGGCCGCTCATGGCTTGAATGATGATGTCATAAGCCGGTTTTGCCGTGTTACTCCCTGTCTGCCCAAAGCCGGAAACCGACACATAGACCAGCTTTGGAAATGCGGTGGACAGGGCCTTAACCCCAAGGCCCAATTTTTCCATCACGCCCGGGCGAAAGTTCTCAACAAGAACATCCGTATCTGCCAGCAGCTGTTTGATTTTGGCAATATCCGCCGCAGACTTTAGGTTAAGAACAATCGAGCGTTTGCCACGGTTTATCGATTGAAACAGAAGGCTCTCGCCGTGCTTGAACGGTCCGATATGGCGGTAGTCATCGCCGAGGGCGGCTTCCACTTTGATGACATCGGCGCCCAAATCGGCCATAAGCGCGGTGCAATAAGGGCCAGCTAGCACGCGCGTGAAGTCGAGCACGCGCACCCCGTCAAGTGGCTTCGCATTTATCGTGGCTGATGTCTGTTGCATGTAGAACCTCTGGCTTGAATGGCTGGAGTTTACTACGAGGGTAGGTATATACAGAAATATCGAATCCTCATATGGCGATAGATGAAACCTATACCTATAAGCCTACGGCAAATTGACTACGTGATTGCCACAGCGGATGGGGGCAGCACAGCCGCCGCCGCGCGCATATTGAACGTTTCGCAGCCCTCTGTATCCTTGGCGATTGCGAAAGTTGAGGAACACTTCGGCCGTCCTCTCTTCGCGCGCACCGCTGGCCAAGGGGTCGTTCTAACGCATTATGGGCGACAAAAGCTTGGTGAGTTCAGAATCTTACGTACAGACGCTCAGCGTACATTGAATGCCAACAATGCAGAAAATGCCATCTTGAATCTCGGAGTTTTCTCAACCCTTGGCCCCCGTTATGCGCCAAGGCTGGTGCGCGGATTTCAGGATGAATCCCCAGGCAACCAAGTGCGCCTGCATGAGGCAAATCTGGAAACCCTCTCCGGATGGCTTGAGACCGGTCAAATTGACGTCGCCCTAATCTATGATTTGGGCCTCCCCTCAAGCCTCAAGATTACGCCGCTTGCAGATATCCGACCCTATGGCCTTCTACCCGGCGGCCATCCGTTAGCAGGCCGAAAGGCCATCAGCATGGCAGAATTGCTGCAAGAACCACTGATCTTAATGAGCTTGCCACACAGTCGCAGCTATTTTCTCACGTTAGCTCAAATGCATGGAATCAGCCCACAAATTGCTCACGAAACTGGATCTGTCGAGATGCTGCGTTCGATGGTCGCAAATGGTCTGGGCGTTGGGCTTCTAGCGACCGATATTCCGCATCGTACTGCGTATGATCAACGGCCCATTGTTCGGATGCCTCTCACTGGGAAACTTGCACCTCACCGCATTGCCTTGGCGCGGTCAGGGCGACTGCGATCAAATTGTTTGGTAGAACTATTCAGTTCATACGCGCAACGATCCTTTGCAGGGATATAGACGTTGATTGCCACTGAGAACTGAACAGCGTGATGAAGCGGAAGGTGTTGCCCTGCGCCATCGCCGGACCACCGGCCGACAGGCAGGCGATGCTGGCGGCCGATGTGCCCGGAAAGGACCGCCGGGTAAGGCTGGAGTGAATCATCTGTTGGCTCACTGATCTGGCCGGATGCGCCGAAGGTAAAGATGTGCGGAATCTACATAATTTGACGTTTTGCCAGTAGAACTCATGCGGATAGTGCCTTGACGCAGAACAAGAACCGCGATGCAACCTCGGCTCGTGGTACTGGACCGGCAACTGTTGTCACGCCCGGATGAGTTGAGTATGTAGTTCACAATTGAACAAAGCGGAGCCATGATGAACAAAACCGTCACCGAGGGGGCCAAGCGGCCGGAGTATTCCGTGCAGCCCGTGGTGCGCGCTCTGGCGGTCCTGCGCTATATTGCGGCTGGCAACCGCTGCCGCAAGATCAGCGGCGCGGCCAAGGCCACCGGCGTCAACCGCACCACCTTGATCCGCATCCTTGCGACGCTGGAGGCCGAACGCATCATCGAGGCGCTGCCCGACGAGGGCGGCTACCGGCTGGGCACCGGGCTGATCTCGCTCGCCGCAGAAGCGTTGAATGACCGCGGCATCGTGCCCTCGGCACGACCGGTGCTGTCGAAGCTGGTCGAAAAACTGAAACTGTCGGCGCATCTCGGGGTGCGCGAAGGCCATGAGATCGTCTATCTGGCGCGCGAAACCCCGGTGTCGCATCTGGCCAGCACGGTGCGCGAAGGCACCCGGCTGCCCGCCCATGCCACCACCATCGGCCGGATTCTCCTGGCCGAACTGAAACGCCAGGAGTTGCAGGCGCTCTATGCCGACTATCCACTGGAAGCCTATACCGCCAAGACTCGCACCACGCTCGATGCGCTGATGGACCAGCTAGCCGACGACCGCGCGCGGGGGGTGTCCTGGAGCATGGCCAACTTCGAGCCCGAGATCGGATCCGCCGCCGCCCCGGTCTATGATCACCGGGGCGAGGCCGTGGCAGCGATCAACGTCACCGGCTACGCCAGTATCTTCACCGAGGGCACCGAGCAGGCGGCATTGATCGAGCGCACGCTGAAAGACGCAGCGCAGGAGATCTCGGAAGCCCTGGGCTATCGCGGCTGGGCTGCCGATCAGATGTAGGTATAGCCGAAAGACATGCCAAAATCCGTCGATTGCAGCGCCGCATTGCCTTTGCGCGCCCGGCGCAGCCAGAGCCGTCCATGCACCTGGGTCCCGGACAGATCGACCGTGTCGGGCAGACGGGCATTGTCACACCAGAGCCCGCCCAGCCACTCGCTGCCTTCGAAACTGACCGCGCCGCGGCTCTCGACCGATTGCAGCGAGAAATTGCCGTAACAGGTCGTGCCGGCGAAATCCGCACCATCGGCAAAGCGCGCGCCGTCGAAGCGCCCGATGCCGCGGAATTCGGCCTCGTGGAACTGCGCGGGGCCATTGAACTGCGCCCCTTCGAACCGCGCGTCGTTCATGAAGACCGCGCCGTCAAATCGCGCCGGGCCGTCGATGCCCACGTCGCGAAACCACGCCAGCCCGTCGAACCGCGCGCCCCGGGCGTCGATCCCGCCGCGGAACTGTGCCCCGGTGAAATCAACACCATCCAGCGCCAGGCCCGACAGGTCCAGCGCCTCGTCACAGGTCACGCCGCGAAAATTCGCGTGCGCGCCATGCTGCCAGGGTCGGGTCAGGCGCTCTCGGATCTCTGCCGCCGTGGTCATGCCGCCTGTCCCAGTGCGTCGCTGGCCATGCCGACGATCTCTTCGGCCCAGGGAAAGGCCAGGTCCTCGGCCATGTCCGCGCCCGAGGCATCATGCGCGATCCGCTCGCCCAGTTGCGTCGCCCCGCGCGCGATCATCAGTTCGGCCAGGGTCGCGGGACCGCCGTTGAAGGTCTCTTCATACTCGCTGTCGCCCATGCCGAAGATGCCGAAATGCACGCCGGTCAGGTCGGGCTGTTCGGCTTCCATCTTCTCGGCAAAGGGCTGGGCCGAGGCGGGCAGTTCGCCGTCGCCATAGGTCGAGCAGACCAGCAGGTAGAGCGTGCCGCGATCGAAGTCCGCAGGGTCGAAATCCGACAGGTTGGTCGCTGTGACCTCGTGCTCCGCTTCCAGTTCGGCGGCGATGTCTTCGGCCAGCATTTCGGCATTGCCGGTTTCGGTTCCGTAAAGCACCTGGATGTTCATTGCATGTCCTCCTGTCGGGCGAGGGTCAGCATGGCCTCGCGGGTGGTGATCTTGGCCCGGCAACGTCCGGGCGGTGGATTTGCGGTCTCGGCACTGTCGATGCGGCACCAGCCGTCGTAATCGGTAATCGCGTCGAGACCTTGCAGGATCGCGGCGCCTGGTTTCGCCGGATCGGGGGTCAGCTCGCCCAGGATACGGTCGGCCAGCGCCTTGGCATCGGCCCGGTTGTCCGGGATGGTGCCGCGCGGGCCGCGCCGGAACCAGCCGGTGGCGTAGAGCCCCGCGGCCAGCCCGCCGTCTTGTTCGTCCTGCAAAAGCGCATCGCGGGGCAGATCGCCCGGCGTGTCAAAGCCGATGGCGGTCAGAACGGAGGTGCAGGCCAGCACCTCTTCGCCCTCGGCGCTGTCAAACCGCACCGCTGCGGCCTGTCCCTCGCCTTCGACCGCCAGCGGCGTCAGCCCGAAGCGGAAGGTGATGCGCCGCGGCCCGTCGCCGCCTTCCAGCGCGGTCAGGGCAGCCAGTTTCTTCTGCGCCTCGGGGTCGTCGCTGTCGCCCGCGCCGATGACGCGGATGGTGACACCTGTCAGCTTGCCCAGTTCCTTGATCATCACCGTGTCGAATTTCGCCGCCGCCGCGGGCGAGCGTCCGGTGATAGTGATTTCCTCGATACCGCTGCCCGCCAGCCAGTCGCTCGGGCCGGCGCCCAGGTCCGATCCGTCGAACTCCTCGGGCGACTTGGCCAGCAGCCGCAGCAGGTCAATCGCCACGTTGCCATTGCCGACGATCAGCGGGTTCGGCCCCAGCTCCGGCAGCGCCTCGGCCTCGGGATGTTCGTACAGCGCCCGTGTCAGCTTGCCCGCGCCATGCACGCCGGGCAGATCGCCACCGGGGATACCAAGCGCCCGGTCCGCCGAAAGGCCCGCGGCCAGCACCACCGCGTCATAGGCGCCGCGCAGATCGTCCAGCGTTACTGCCGTGCCGACACCGACGTTTCCGAAAAACCGCGCGCCCTGCCGCTCGAACAGCCGGGCGAACTGGCGCGTGACGGCCTTGGTGCCCTGGTGGTCCGCCGCCACGCCATAGCGCACCAGCCCGTAAGGCACCGGCAGCCGGTCGATCAGGTCAACCCGCAGGTCGGGTTGCGCCTTGAGCAAGGCCTGCGCCAGGAAACAGCCCGAAGGCCCGGCGCCGATGATTGCAATCTGTCCGGTCATTCTGCCCTCACCACATCTGCCGCCCATGGATGCGGTTCGCCGGTCAGATCGGCATAGATCGCCTTCTGACGCATATAGGCGCGCAGCCCCTGACGGCCCTTTTCGCGCCCGATCCCGCTGGCGCCATCGCCGCCGAACGGGGTCGAGATCGAGAATTGCTTGTAGGTGTTGATCCAGACGGTGCCCGCCCGGATCGCCCGCGCCAGCCGCCAGGCCCGCGGGAAATCGCGGGTCCAGATGCCGCAGGCGAGGCCATAGTCGTTGTCGTTGCCCTGGGCGATCACGTCTGCCTCGTCGTCAAAGGGCAGCACGGCCAGCACCGGGCCAAAGACCTCTTCACGGCACAGGCGCGAGGTATTGTCCAACCCTTCGATGATCGTCGGCAGGTAGAAGCTGCCATTGGCAAACGCGGCCCCATCGGGCGCCGCCCCGCCGCACAGCAGCCTGCCACCGTCCTCCAGCGCGCGGGCGACATGGCCCGCGACCTCCTGGCGGTGGTCCTCGTGGATCAGCGGCCCGACCTGGGTGCCGGGCTCAAAGGAATGGCCGACCCGCAACCGCTTGGTCGCCGCGACCAACCGGGAAACGAAATCGTCATAGATGCCGCGCTGCACGAACAGCCGCGACCCGGCGATGCAGCTTTGCCCGGTGGAGGAAAACACCCCGAAGAGGATGCCCGCCAAAGCCACCTCGATATCGGCATCGTCGAAGACGATGGTGGGCGACTTGCCGCCCAGCTCAAGGCTCACCGGCATCAGCTTGCGCCCGGCCTTTTCCGCCAGGTTGCGCCCGGTGACGGTGCCGCCGGTAAAGCTGATCTTGGCGATGTCGGGATGCTCGACCAGCAGGTTGCCGATCTCGCGTCCCGAACCGGGCAGCACCGAAAGCAGGCCCTTGGGCAGCCCCGCCTCATCGACGATCCGCGCCAGTTCCAGTGCCGTGAGTGGTGACCAGGAGGCGGGTTTGAGGATGACGGCGTTGCCCGCGGCCAGCGCCGGGGCCAGCTTCTGCGCATCCGAGGCGATAGGGGAATTCCACGGCGTGATCGCGCCCACCACGCCCATCGGTTCATGCACCGAGAGCGTCAGCGCGCCGCCGCGTTGCGCGGTCAGGTCGTCGTCCATGGTCTCGGCCACGGCGGCGAAATAGCGGAAGGTTCCCGCGGCGGACCCGGCCAGTGCGGCGGTTTCGGCGAGGGTCTTGCCGGTGTCGCAGGACTGGATCTGCGAGATGCGGCCCGTGTTGGCCTCGATCCCGTCGGCAATCGCATGCAGCACCCGCGCCCGTTCATGCGGTTTCAAGGCACCCCAGGCGGGCTGCGCGGCCCTGGCGCGGGCAATCGCCTCTTCGCCATCCGCGGCAGAGGCCCCCTTGAGAGTGCGGTTCAACGTGCCATCGGCGGGAAAGACCGAGGCGATCTCGGCCCCGCGGCCCTCGCGCCAGTCGCCACCGATGAAGAGCGCCCCGGAGGGCAGGATATCGCGTTCCATTTTCATCTCAGATCACCACCGGTCCTTTGCGGTTTCTTATCTCGCGCAGCACCGAATAGATCGTTGCCGCGCTGGTCTTGGCGTTGCCGTTCGAGGCCCGGTTGTCGATCCGGATCTCGTAATCGCCCAGCGGGGAGGTCACGGCATAGGCGTGCCGGTTGCCCGCCGCTGTCGGGTCCGCCACCAGCTCCACCTGCGTCGCATCCATACCCGCGCCTGCCAGCGCCAGCGTTGCCGCGACATTGGCATTCTTGGGAAAGGCCTGTGCGACGTCGCGGGCGGTGCCGGAAAAGAACACCGTCGCTTCGGTCAGGCCGTCGAGGTCGATCCGGTCTTCCGCCGGTGTGCCCCGCCAGGCCTGGGGCGGCTTGGTGCCGGTGTAGCGCACCTCCAGCCCGCCGGCGGGCGCCATGGCGGCCAGAAGGTCGATCCCGCCAATCGCGCCCGCAGGCAGGATCAGCATGGCGCCACCGTCTTGCGCCGCCCGGTGCAGGGCGGTCTCCAGCGCGGCATCGCTGAGCGCACCGATAGAGACCAGCACGACGTCGATCCCGGCTTTCAGCGCAGGCAATACCGTTTCGCGCACCGCCGCATGACCGGCGCATTCGACCAACAGGTCGGGGCGGGCGGCGATCAGGGCCTCGGTGGTCTCTGCCACCTCGGCGCGCGGATGCGCCACCGCCTTGCCCGGGCGCGCCAGCACAGTCACCCGGGCGAGGTCCTCCGCGCCCAGAAGATCGAGCAGCGATTTGCCGATATTGCCGTATCCAACCAGGCCGAGATGCATGGCTTACTCCTTCTTGCCTGCGGCCCCGGCGGGCGGACCGGCGAAGGCTTCGGCAAAGGGGCCGATGGCGCACATGTCCACCTCGATCAGGCGCGGACCCTCGGCCGCAAGCGCCACCTGCAGGGCAGCCTCGAAATCGTCGACCGCGCTGACCTTGACATGCGGCATCCTGATAGAGCCGCAGAAGGCCCCGAACTCCGGCACCGCGACCTTGGAGTAATGTCGGCGGCTGTCGTATTGCGCATCCTGGATGTTCTCGATCACGCCATAGGCCTGATCGTTCATCAGCACGTAGACCAGCGGCGCGTTTTCATCGACCGCGGTGATCATCTCGGCCAGCCCCAGCATGGTGCCGCCATCGCCCAGAAGGGTGATCGCCTTGGGCCCCTCGGAGGCCAGCGCCGCGCCGACGCCCATCGCCACGCCCTGGCCGATGCCGCCGCCGAGCGCATGCACGCCCTGTCGCGGATCGGAGAGCCGCACGTAGCGGTTGCCATAGGTCGAATTCGAGATCGTCACGTCGCGCACCCAGGCGTTGCCGCCCTTGCTGACCGCTTCGCTGATCGCCTCGGCCACCACCGTGTAGGGCCCAAGGGTATCGCGCAGACGGCCTTCGGCCTGGGCCCGCAGGCGTGCGATGTCAAAGCGCAGGCTTTCGTCCGTGTCGAGCTTTTCGGGCAGCAGGTCGAGGATCCGCCGCAGGGTATCCGCCGCATCGCCATGGGCGAAGACATCCACCGGGTAGTTGCGCCCGCCCTGCCCCGCGTCGGCATCGATCTGCAACAGGGGACGCGGCAGCGGCATCTTGTTGTTGCGGGTCTCGTTGCCGCGCAGGCGCGAGCCCACCACCAGCATCAGGTCGCAAGAGCCGTAAAGCTCCATCGCGTCGGGGCCCATGTTGAAGGCGCCGAGGTTGGCGGAGTCTTCCTCGGAGACCACGCCGCGCCCGTTGGTCGAGGTCACGACCCCCACGCCACGACGCATCAGTTCGGTTGCCTCGGCCACCGCACCCCGCGCGCCGCCGCCCAGCCAGACCAGCGGGCGCTTGGCCTGTGCGATCAGCCGCGCCATCTCTTCCACCGCCGATTGCGGCGCAACCGGCCGGGTCGGCACGGGCGCATGCACCGTCGCCATGACCACGGCGGGCGAGCGTTGCACATCCACCGGGATTTCAAGGCTCACCGGCCCCGAAGGCGCCGAGAGCGCATCCGATACCGCCGCTGTCAGAGCACCGACCGCGCCATTGGCATCCCACATCCGGTGCACCGACTTCGACACGCCGCGCAGCATTTCCGGCTGGCGCGGCACGTCATGGATCGCCGCGCGGTCACGGTCGGCATAGCCGAGATCGACCTGCGTGGTGATATGCAGCACCCGGCTACCCGCGGTCAGCGCCTCGGCCTGAGCCCCGGCGGCATTGCCCGCCGCCGTGCCGGTCGAGGTGATGCAGACGCCAAGTCCGCCGGAGACCCGCGCATAGGCATCCGCCATGTTCATCGCCCCGGCCTCGCCGCGGGCGGGGACGAAACGGATGCGGCCCTGTCGCGCCACGGCGTCGAGAATGGGCATGTTATGGATCGAGATCACGCCGAACATCGTGGTCACCCCGACCTCGGCCAGATAATGCGCGATGAAATCGCCGACGGTTTCGGTCTTGCTGATGGTATCGTGTTTCATGGTCCGCATTCCTCAAATATGCCGGGACAGGCCGCCCGAAACTTCGAGCTGGGCACCGGTGATGTAGCTGGCCGCTCTGGAACCCAGAAAGGCGATGGCATTGGCGGCTTCCTCGGCCTCGCCCAGACGGCGCAGCGGGATGCCTTTCTTCTCGGCCAGCGCGCCGTACCATTCGGCGCGGCTGACGGATTGGTCTTCGCGCTCGGCAAAGCGGCGGGTCCATTGGCCCGAGCCGATCAGACCCATGAGCACAGAGTTGACCCGCACCTCGGGCGCCAGTTCGACCGAGAGCGATTTCAGCAGGTTCTGCACCCCGGCACGGGCCGAAGAGGTGCAGACCATGTGCGGCTCGGGCTGGTAGGCGAGCAGCGAGTTGACGGCGACAATCGCGCCTTCGGCCTCGCGCAGCATCGGCAAGAAGGCACGGATCGGCAGCACCTGGGAAAACAGCTTCAGTTCGTATTCGGCGCGCCAGTCGTCGTCGGTGGTGTCCTCGAAGGTCGAGATCCGGCCCTGGCCCGCGTTGTTGACCAGCAGGTCGCAACGCCCCCAGGTGTCGCGCACCAGGTCGGCAAAGCCGGTGACCGCGTCCTTGTCGAGCACCGAAAACGCCGCCGTCAGCACGTTGTCGTCGCCGAAGTCGCGCTTCAGAACCGCCACCACGTCGTTCAGCCGCGCCTCGTTGCGGGCGCAGAAGGCCACCCGCGCACCGCTTTCCAAGAGCAGGCGGACGGTGGCCAGCCCGATGCCCGAGGACCCCCCGGTCACCACCGCCACGCATTTGTCGTAATCGTATCGCATCACGCGGCTCCTTCAGCCTTGGTCCGAAGTTCGGGAAAGCCCGGATCGGGCCGCCCCTGCATTACCGCGCGCTGCGCCGGGGTCGGCGGGCCTGCGGTCATCCATTGATCCATCTTCTCGGGGTCGTCGCGCGGCCAGACCTGCGCCTCGTGGGTCGCTTCGTCGATCTGCTGCACCTCCGAGGTGAACTCGATCACGAAGCCCGAGGGCGAGACGAAATAGGCAAACGGGTTGTCGCCCGGCCCGTGCCGCCCCGGCCCCCAGGTCGGCACATGGCCCTTCTGTTTCATCCGGCCGATGCCGCGCATGAATTCGTTCAGCGTCGGCATTTCGAACGCCACGTGGTTGACACTGGCATAGTCACCGCGCACCAGCGCTATCGCGTGGTGATCGGTGTTGCAGCGCAGAAAGACCATCTGGTCGGCGGAATAATCCGACACGCGGAAGCCCAGAACGGTTTCGTAGAACGCCTGCGTCGCCTCCATTTCGGGCGCGTTCAGAACCACGTGGCTCACTTTGCGCGGCTTGGCCCATTCCGGCTCTTCGTCCAGCGTACGGGCGTCACAGCGAAAGCGCAGGCGGCGATTGTCCGGATCCAGCACCTCGAAGCCATAGCCGCCGGACCAGTCGTCGAACTCCGCGGGCGTGCCCAGAACCGGCGCGCCCTTGGCCAGGCACTGCGCGTGAAGCGCATCCATGCTGGCGCGGTCGGGCATGGCGAAATGGATGTACTCGATGCCAAACACCGACCCATCCTTCAGCCCGTAGAGAAACGCCTCCTCCCCGGTGCCGCGCAAGAGCGCTGTGCCGTCCTCGGCATGAGCCAGTTTCAGGCCCCACATGTCTTCGTAGAAGGGCAATGTCCGGGTCAGGCCCGGGCCGCGCATCATGATGCCGCGAAGCCGTTCGGTGCGTATGATATCGGTCATCTCGTCCTCTCCCTGTTCCGTCACGCCGCGGCAGCGGCCGTCAGGTCCAGCGCACGCGCAAAGCGGGCCGGGTCCTGTTGATAAAGCGCATGCCCGAGATCGGGCAGTTCGGTGTAGCGGCCCCGCGCATTGGCATGCAGCACGCCATGGACGCGCCGGGCGCCCTCGGGCGGGGTCACGCGATCCTCGGCGCCGACAATCACGTCGGTCGGCAACCAAAGCCGTTCGGCATCGTCCAGAAGACGGCCAGAGGCCAGCATCCGTGCGGCCTGGCCATAGCCGGGCATCGTGACCTGGCCCATGGCGGTCTGAACCAGCGCCAGCGACTCGGGGTTGTCCTCGGGGCGAAAAACCAGACGCGGCGCGCGGGCGGCGGCAAAGGCCTTGGCGCCCTGACGCTCCAGATCATCGATCCTGATCTGCGCCGCGGCGCTCAGCACTTCGCCGGGGGTGACGCCATGGCCGATGGCGGGCGCGGCGAGGGTCAGATGCGTCACCCTGTCGGCATGCCCGGCAGCAAAGGCGGCCGCCACGAGCGCGCCCAGCGAATGTCCAAGCAGCGCGCAGGTGCCGATGTGGAGCCGGTCGAGCAGACCCCGCAGCGCGGTGGCGTAATCCTGCGCCTGTGGCCAGTCCTGCGCCAGCGGATCGGAGCCACCATAGCCCGGCGCGTTCCAGGCGATCACCCGGGTGGTCTCGGGCAGATGCGGCAGCAGCGGCGCGAACGATCCGGCGTTGGAGCCGATGCCGTGCAACAGCACCAGCGTCTCGCCCCTGGCGGGACGTTCGAGCCAGGCGATGCCCTCGGAGATATGCGAAACCCAGCTCATGCGAAAACGAACCCGTTGTTGACGGGCAGAAGCTGCCCGGTGAGCGTCAGCGCGCCTTCTTCGACGAGGAAGGCCACGACATCGGTGATGTCCTGCGGCGCTTGCGGGCCGGGCACGGCGCGGCCCTCGGAATACTGCCGGTGGCGCGCCTCGGGCACATAGTCGGTGCTTTCCGTGGTCAGGATACCCGGCGCCACCGCCGTCACCCCGATCCGGTCCGGTCCCAGTTCGCGCGCCAGCGAGCGGGTCATGGCGATCACCGCGCCCTTGCTGGCGACATAGGACAGCAGCCGGGGCGCGCCCCAAAGCGCGGTGTCGGATGCCATGTTGACGATGCGTCCAGAGCCGGATGCCTTGAGCAAAGGCGCGCAGGCGCGGACCATCAGCCAGGTGCCGCGCACGTTGACGCGCTGCACCAGGTCCCAGCTTTCGAGCTCGATATCGTCGTAAGGAATGCCGCCGATCCCGGTGGCAATGGCGCCGTTGTTGATCAGCCCGTGCAACTTGCCATCCGTCAGTTCCGCCACCGCCGCGCCGCAGGCCTGGATCGACGCCGGATCGCCCAGGTCGACCTTGACGAAAGCCGCGTCCAGCGCTTCTGCCGTGGCGCGGCCTTCCTCCTCGGCGATATCGCCGAGGATCAGGCGTGCCCCCTTGGCAGCGAGCGACCGGGCGATTTCAGCGCCCAGACCGCGCGCCGCGCCGGTGACAAGGATATGACGGTCCTCGAGGCTCATTCCGCCGCCACCGTTTCGGATTTCAGCTCGGCCTCGATCTGCGCCTTGGCGGCACGCGTCAGGATCTGGCGAATGCGGCTCACGCCCAGGTCATGCTGGTACAGCATCTCGCGCTTGCGGGCGTCGTCCGGCATGCCCTCCAGCATCACCCGGTCCTGCTCCAGCACGTTCCAGTGGTTGGTTTCGAGGATGGCGCGATAGAGGAAACGCCAGCTTTCACGCGCCGTGCCTTCGACCTTGCGCATCCGCCAGAAGAACACGCGGCAGGTGTTTTCATCCACTGGGGTGGTGAAGCCGATGATGCGGAAGATGCCGCCGGGGCCCGCCGCGGGCGGATAGGGGATGTCGAGGAAACAGAACATCGAGCCGGGATGGATTTCGAACTCGGTCCAGTCGAAGTTCTCGCCGGTCTGGCCAACACGCTCGATGCGGAAACCCTCGTCGGTCTTGTTGAGCTGCATCAGGTCCTGTTTCGACCCGAAGGCCAGGGTAAAGCTGTCGGCGTGCAGGTAGCAGCCGTGCATCGGGTCGGCGAGGTTGTCGAGTGCATAGCGGTAGTTCGATTCCCAGACCGAAGTGCAGAGGAACCCGGTCCATTCGTCGGAGGTCATCTCCTTGGGCAGCACCAGTTCCGGCGCCTCGGGACGGTCGACGGAAGGCACATAGACAAAGACCGCGTCGTTGCTTTCCTGCACGGTGTAGGATTGCAGTGCCTTGCGACCCTCAAGGGCGCATTCCGGCATCGCGGGCACCCGCTGGACCACGCCCTCGCCATCGACCACCACGCCGTGATAGCGGCAGGCGACATGGCCATCATGCACCTCGCCATAAGACAGCGGCGCGCCGCGGTGGGGGCAGAAATCCTCAAGGCAGCGGATATTGCCGGCGCCGTCGCGCCAGAGCACGAGCTTCTGGCCGAGGAGCTTGGTGCCGAAGGGGCGCGAGTCCTTGATCTCGACCGACTTGGCGACCGGATACCACTGGCCCTTCAGGCCTTCGTTCACGCGCTTTTCGATCAGCGCTTTCTTGTCGATGACAGTCATTTTCTTCTCCCTAGTCTGGGGTGCCGCCGTGCGGGCAGCCGGTTGTCATAGCCCTGGCGTCAGTGGTCGGCACGGGGCAGGTAATGCAGAACGCGGGTCTCGATCCGGACGAGCGCGACATAGAGGGCGTAGCCGATCACGGTGAGCAGCAGGATGGCGTTGAACACCATGGCCGCATTGGCCTGGCCGCCACCGTAGGAGATCAGGAAGCCGAGCCCGGTATTGCCGCCGACAAGCTCACCCACGGTCACGCCAATCACGGCAAGGGTCGAGGCGATGCGCAGCCCGGCCATCAGGTTGGGCAGGGTCGACGGCATCTCGACCTTCCAGAACACGCCGAGGCGGCTGAGGTTATAGGCCCGGGCGAGGTTCACCAGGTCGCGGTCGACAGTGCGCATCGCCTGCAGCACATTGACCAGCACCGGGAAGAACACGATCAGCACGGTGACCAGAAGCTTGGGTATCGAATTGTAGCCGAACCACATGATGAACAGCGGAGCGAAGGCCACCTTCGGCGCGATCTGCAGCGCGAGAATGTAGGGCGAGAGCACCTTTTCCCAGAACTCCGACATGCCCAGCAGGTAGCCCAGAACGGCGCCGAGGGCCGACCCGATGATGAACCCAAGCACGGTATAAAGCGCGGTGGACAGGAAGTGACCCAGCAGCCCTTCGAATTGCCACATGCGCGCCAGTTCGGACAGGCAGTCGCTCAGCGTGGGGATGATGAACTTGGGAACATCCAGCGCGGTGGGCAGGATTTCCCAGGCCAGAAGCACGAGGACCAGAAGCCCGAGGCTGGCATAGAGGGGATTGGCAAGGCGCATGAGGCGGGGTCCCTTTGAAGCGGAGGCTTTGGCGGCCGGGGATGTCTTCCCGGCCACGGCCTGAGTGGCGTCGGTCATTTGGCGAACTCGTTGGTGTAAAGCTCCTCGACCGGCACGGCGGTGCGGACGAGGCCGGCGTCGAGGTAGAAGTCCTGAACCGCCTTGATTCGGTCGGGGTTGAAGGTGCCCAGCGGCTGGTTTTCGCCTTCGGGATAGATCAGCTCGGCATAGGCCCGCAGGATCGCCTCGACGCCCGCCTGGTTTTCAGCGTGTTGCGGCACCAGCTTGACGTAGTCGGCAGCAGCAGCCGCCGGGTCTTCGGAGATATCGCGCACGCCGCGCAGCACCGCCTGGACAAAACCTCTCACCACCTCGGGGCGCGCGGCGATGGTGTCATCCGAGGCGATGATCGCCTGCGCCATGGCCGGGAAGACGGTGTCGACCGGCATCTGGTCCATGGCAACGCCCGCGGCCTCGATGGCGGCGATCCATTCCGGCACACCCGACATGGCGTCGAGTTTGCCTGCGATGCTCAGCTGGATGATGCCGCCGGGGCCCACGGCCTGGATATCGACGTCGTTCTTGGTCAGCCCGACCGAGGCAAGCACGCCCAGCAGGTTGTAATAGGTGGTGTCCTGGAACGACAGCACGCCGACCGACTTGCCTTTCAGGTCCTCGGGGCCGGAAATGCCCGTGTCCGCGCGCCAGGCGAGCTGCGTCAGCCCGCGCCCGCCCAAAAGCGCCACGCCACGGATTTTCAGCCCGTTGGCGCGCACGATGATCGGCGTGTCGCCGATGCCGCCGCCCAGATCAGCATTGCCAAGCGCGACCTGGGTCGCCACGTCGGCGCCGCCCTTGCCCACCTGGAAGGTGACGTCGAGCCCGGCATCCTCGAAATATCCCTTGCCCTTGGCAAGCTGGAACGGCGCAAAGGCCGGAAGGAAATCGGGCGCCGGAAACAGGTATGTGACCTTGTCGGTGGCAAAGGCGGCACTGGCGGAAACGGCCAGAGCGACGGCGGCAAAAGTGGATAGGATGGAATGTTTCATGGTTCGGGACTCCCTGTTCCGAGCGGCGGCCTCAGGCGGCCTTTTCTTCGAGTTTCAGGTGCTTGAAGAGCTGTGCGGCATATTCCGACACCTCCGGCAAGACGCGGCGTTCGATCGGACGGTCACGCTTTGGCAGGTCGACCTTGATCTCGGCCACGATGGTGCCGGGACGTTCCGAGAGCACCAGGATGCGATCCGACATCAGCACCGCTTCCACCAGATCGTGGGTGATCAGCAGCGTTGTCTTGCCCGACTCGGCAATGGTGCCCGCGAAGGAATTCTGCAGCAGCAGCTTGGTCTGGGCGTCCAGCGCCGAGAAGGGCTCGTCCAGCAGGATGATCTCGGGGTCGATGGCCAGCGTTCGGGCCAGCGCCGCGCGCTGCCGCATCCCACCGGACAACTGATAGGGATAGTGGCTGTCGAAGCCGGAAAGCTGGCAATGCGCCAGTTCCTTCATGGCGCGTTCGCGCCGTTCGGTCTTGGCCACGCCGCGCGCTTCCAGCCCGAACTCGATATTGGAGATGATCGAGCGCCAGGGCAGCAGCAGGTCTTTCTGCAGCATGAAACCGACATGCGAATTGGGGCCGGTGACCGCCTCGTCCGAGACCAGGACCTCGCCTTCGGTGGGTTGGTAAAGCCCGGCGGTCATCGACAGGATCGTCGACTTGCCGCAGCCCGAAGGCCCGACGACCGAGACGAATTCGCCTTCGTTCACCTTGAAGCTCACGTCATTCACCGCAGTCAGGCGGTCGCCTGCGTTGGTGGTGAACTTCTTGGTCACGCCTCGGAACTCAAGCGCCATAACCATGCTCCGCATAGGCCGCGTCGAGCGAGGCGTTGATCGTCGCCAGTTCTTCGTGAACCAGGTCAGCTGTCCAGTCGGTGCGGCCGGAATCCGGCGCCTTGAACCCGCGGTCTGTCAGGGCGGCGGCGACGGCATCCCAGTCATGGCCGGCCTCGGCATAGACCTCCATCAGGGTTGTCGCAAAGGCCGCTTCCTGCGGCTCCAGCTCCCGCCCCCGGCATTGATGCGCAAGCGCGGGGCGACTGGTGTCCGCGGCCCGCTGTGCAAGTCTGTCCTTGAAAGCATCCATGACGTGGCTCCTCTCGGTTGCTTGATGTCTTGTCTAGTTAGTGTTCATATTTGAACCATATGTTCACTTTTGATGGTAGCTGCAATAACCCCCGGTGTGTCAAGTCTTTTCAAAAATTTTTTTCGGGGGCTCGCGATCGCATTTTCGGCCGCGGTAAACAGGTCAAGTCACTGGTATCGTTATGACAATCAGAAGACGACGCAAGGGTTGCGCGCAGCCATCTGGTGACGCGCAAGCGGCGCGTTCAGGTATGGCGGGGCAATCCGCCATACCAGTTAACAATTGGGATTCAGGCGCTTACGCGGCTTCGTAGACCACGCCATCCTCTTTGGCAGAACCAATCACGTGCCAGACGGTGGCGGCACCTGCGCCGTCGTTGCGGATCCAGTGTGTGCGGCCCGCGGGTGTCTTGACCAGGTCACGCGGCCCCAGTTCCACCTCGACGGTTTCGCCATTGTCTTCCCAACCGACGGTCAGGCTGCCTTCAAGCACCAGGAAGGCGTCTTCGACGTCGCGGGTAAAGCCCTTGAGGCCGACACGCGACGGCACGCCCCACATCTCCTTGCAGCAGGTGTCATGGCTCAGACCGCCCTCGCCGACATAGACCTTGCGGGAAAAGCCCGCGTCTTCCCAGATGGTCGGCTGGTCCACGTGGCGAATCACGTATTGCGCCATCAGCTTTTGCAGCGGGTGGTCGCCTGCCGGGTCGAACTTGATGGTTTCGCCCGGCTTGGCGCCAAAGGCCCGCGCCAGTTCCGGCGCATGTTCCTTGGGGTGATAGTGATAGACCGGCGGCAGCGGCTTGCCCACGTCGACCGAGATCGACATCAGCACCGGCTCCACCCCGTCGACGCGGAAGCCATGGCCGATTTCGCGGGCGTTGAGAATCATGTCCTTGGGGCCGAGGTTGACCTCGCAGACCTCGCCATCTTTTTCCCAGCCGACGATCAGCGCGCCGTCGATGATGAGGAAGCTCTCCTCGATCTCGTGGCTGTGGCAGGCGGCATATTTGCCGGGCTCTTTATAGATCAGCGAGACGGTGAAATTGTCGGACTTGAGGGTCGAGGTATCGCCGACCTTGGGGGAGCCGCCGGACCCGATATAGCGCATCTGCGCTCGCGCCAGTTCGTCGAAACCGGCATTCGAAGGAAAGGCGTTCCAGTCGAATTCCTTGTCGGTGAAGCGGCCGGTATGGGCCTTGAGTTCTGCTGCCAGCGGCGATGCGGTTGCGCGCATGTTCATGTCGGGTCCTCCTGCGTCGTGTCGTTCATGCTGTGATGCAAAGGTAGGTAGCGCCCGCATGTTTCACCTGATACGCTGCGTTTTATGGGTGAAACAGAATCAGATGAGGACCGTTACCTGGTTCCCGGGCTGATCCGGGGATTCGCGGTGCTCGACATCTTTACCACCGAGCATCAGGAACTGACCCTGAGCGAAATTGCGCGGCGGCTTGATCTCAGCCGGTCGGCGGCGTTCCGCACGGTCTATACCCTGTCGCATCTGGGGTTTCTTTTGCATGACGTGCGCCGCCAGACCTATGCGCTGGGGCCTGCGGTGCTGCGGTTGGGGCATGGGTACATGGCCTCGCGCGAGTTGGTGCAGATTGCCCTGCCCGAGATCGAGAAGCTGCGGGACCAGACCGACTGGTCAACCCATCTGGGCGTGCGCGACGGGCGCAGCGTGCTTTACATGCTGCGGGTGGCAAGCCGGATGGGCATGGGCAGCATCGTGCACGTGGGCAGCCGACTGCCCGCGGCGGCGACGACCATGGGTCGGGTTTTGCTCACCGATCTGGACGAGGAATCCCTGATTGCGCTCTACCGCGACGAGCATTACGAACACGCGCCGCTTGGCACCCCGCGCAACATGGCGGCGCTGCTCGAACAATGGCGCGGCGATTGCACGCGCGCGGTGGTGGTGCACATGGGCATTTTCGAGCGCGGCATCGCCTCGGTCGCGGCACCGATCCGCGATCTGTCAGGCGGGATCGTCGGGGCGATCAATGCCACCCACGCCTTTGACACGGTAGTTTCGCCGGACGAAAAAGTCATTGCGGCCGTCGAATCCTGCGCCCGAGCTATTTCCTTTCACCTCGGACGCAGGTGATGGGCAAAGTGTGCGGGTAGTGTCGCAAAGTTTCCGCCAGTTTGAGAAAGCTGTTTAGCTGGGCGCACTTATCCAGCGAGTGCTGCAAACTGCGCGAAGCCAGACTGCCCCGACTGGTCAAACTGACCTTTCCGGATCATGTGTGCTACTTCGATCCCCGCAAGAGTAGCCGAAGCTGAGTTCAGCGATTTGAAAGTCTGCATCGGTTTGGTTAGTTTCTTGATGAAACGGTGATCCTGCTCAATGATATTGTTGAGATATTTTGTTCGCCGAACAGTGATCAACCAACTCCAGCCGCACATCACGAGCAGGCAGTTCATGTTGAACAGGCCAGCTGTGTTTGGTCCACTTTTGTCGATAACGACTTTGTCCGGCCAGCCATTGCTGCCGATGGCTTTTACGAAAAACGCAGTAGCTGCGGCCTCGTCGCGGCGCTCCGATAGCATGAAATCAAGGGTTTTGCCTTCCTTGTCGATCGCGCGATATAAGTATGTCCACTCGCCCTTTACTTTGACGTATGTCTCATCCATTCGCCAAGAGCGGCTAGTGGCGGCTTTCCGGCGATGCGCTTCTTCAGCAATTGCGCCAGCGTATTTCTCGACCCACCGGTGGAGAGTCGCATGATCCAATTCGACGCCGCGTTCGGCCATGATCTCTTCAAGATCGCGATACGAAACGGGAAAGCGGACGTAGAAATACACGGCGTAAAGGATCACGGATTTCGGATACTGCGCGCCTTTGAAGCTTATCAAATCTATCATCCTGTTGCCGTGTTCGGAAAACGAGGCTGCTAGACTGCGGCGCAATGCACCGCAACAAAATCCAGAAACTTTGCGACACTACCCCAATTCAACAACCGCGATGCCTTGATCGGTTATGAGGACATCGGTCACGAGTTGGTCGCACAGTTCCCGGATGGTATCGACGCCTTTTGCGGCGCGGTTGGGGTGGCAGGAATGACGATGGGTGTGGCACGGGTCTTGAAGGCGCGCTCCGAGACGGTCAGAATTGCCGTTCTGGAACCGGCCTCCTCCCCTGTAATAACGGAAGGCAAGGCTGGCACCCATCACATTGAGGGCATCGGCGTGGGGTTCGTACCGCCCTTCCTCGACCAAAACCTCTATGACGAAGCCCGCAGCGTTCCCGAAGAAGATGCCCGTGCCATGTGTCGTCGGTTAGCGCGTGAGGAAGGACTGCTGGTCGGTACCTCCACCGGCATCAATGTTGCGGCTGCAATTGCCCTGGCGAAGGAGTTGGGGCCAGGCAAGACGGTCGTCACCGTTGCCTGCGATACCGGACTAAAATACATGAACGGGAATCTGCTTTCAGATACATAAGCCTTATAGTTGCTGTCGCAAATCTTGTTGAAATTTGAGTGCGGGCATCGCCCGGACATAACTATGCTGAGAGCGCTGCAAACTGCGAAATGCGGTTGGGCCGTAGGCATGGAGCTGCCCCTTTCGGATCATACCTTCCCATGCTCCTTGCGGAACATCATCAAGTCGCACTCCCAATGGCCGAATTCCAGGCGTTCTGAGACGCGCTCAGGCCTGTGTGACAGGCTTTGAACGTCGAATATGTGGGTTCTGTTGTGCCTGCGGTATCAAGGGCGCCGATCCCGACATTACGCTTCAGGCCATCTGCGCCCGCTTGGAGAACATGCGTGAGCGCACACCCTGCGGCCGGACAAGCTGGCAGCCATCATCAGTGAAGATGTTGCTGGAGCGGGCGAAGCGGCTTGGAATGCTACTCTTGCGGGGATCGAAGTAGCACACATGATCCGGAAAGGCCAGTCTGACCAGTCAGAGCAGTCTGGCTTCGCGCAGTTCGCGGCACTCGCAGGATAGGTGTGTCCTCTAGCAGAACTACCTCCGGCATGGCCGAAATTTTGCGACACTACCGAGCGGACTGTTGCTGAGCTGGCGAGCCAGTTTGACGTTCACCCAACGATGATCCACAGCTGGAAACGGGCGCTTCTGGAAGGCGCGTCCGGCGTGTTCGAGCGTGGCAGAAAGAAGCCCCAAGAGATCGACGAGGAGCAAGTCAAAGAACTGCACGCGAAGATCAGGGTGAATGATCATCTTGCGATGGATCGCGCGGCGCTGCTCATATTTGTCCTGAGCGACGAGCGCGTGATACCCGTTTAGCTCAGGAAGTTCGTCGTCCGTGTACCGATTACGCTTAATGTCTCGGTAGATCGTGGACGGGTCGCGACCCAGTCGATCCGCGATCTCTGAAATCGGCATTTTGCCTTCAAGCCACTTTGCAAGCTTGCGACGTTCGTCCAGCTTCAGGTGACAGTAGTGGGTTCCCATTCTTCATCCTCCGTGCAACTCTCTGTTTTAGTAAAGAATTTGCACTTCGTTTGTGAATCCACCCACCTACAACCCGTCGGCGTATAATCTGTCTTATGTAATATACTTCCCCACCCGGAACCGCGTCAGTCTGGCGCCACCTCGCCCCAGGCTTGCAGTTTGCGGTCGATGGTCTTGCGCGACACGCCCAACCGGCGCGCGGCTTCGGCGCGGTTGCCGTTACACAGGTCCAGCATATGCAGCATGTGCCGTTGCACCACCAGTTCCAGATCTTCGATAGCGCGGGCGCCCGCGACCGATCCTTGCCCCGAAAATTCGTCGGGAAAGAACCCCAGGATCACCGAGCGTTCGATCAGGTTGCGCAATTCGCGCACGTTGCCGGGCCAGTCGTAGCGGCGCAGTTTCAGCAGGGTGTCGGCATCCAGCCGCAGCGCAGGCATGCCCAAAGCGGTCGAAAACTGCTCCATGAACAGTGCGGCCAGATCGACAATATCTTCCGAGCGGTCCTTTAGCGGGGGCATCTCGATCTTCATCACGTTGATGCGGTGATACAGGTCGGCGCGGAACCGCCCCTCGGCCACGGCCTTCTCCAGATCGGCATTGGTGGCGAACAGAAACCGCAGGTCCAGCGGAATCTCGCGTTCGGCCCCTTGCGGGCGAATGCGCTGGTCTTCCAGCACGCGCAGAAACGCCGCCTGCAAGGGCTCGGGCATCTGTGCCACCTCGTCCAGAAACAACGTCCCACCGTCCGCCAGCAGCAGCAAACCGGGTTTCAGCGTGGCGTCGCCCTCGACCGAGCCGAACAGCTCGGGCACAATCCGGTCGGGTGCGATGGCAGCACAGTTCACCGCGACAAATGCCTTGTCGGCGCGCGCCGACATCTGGTGCAACTGACGCGCCGCCAGTTCCTTGCCCGTGCCGCTGCCCCCCGTGAACAGCACCGGCGTGGGCAGTGGCGCCAGACGTTTCAGCAGATCGCGCACCGCGTTCAGCGCGGGCGACTTGCCCAGCATCCGCACCGTCGATCCCGCGTGCAATTCACGCCGCAGCAACGTGTTGTCGCGGCGCAGGTTCTTGCGGTCCAATGTGCGCGACACAGCCCCCAAAATCTGGTTGGTGCGAAAGGGTTTCAGGATAAAGTCACTGACCCCTGCCCGCAGTGCGGCAATGGCGGTTTCCAGATCGGCATAGGCGGTGATCAGGATGGTATCGGCGTAGAACCCCTTGCGGCGCTGCTCCTCGACCCATTCCAGACCCGTCTTTCCGGGCATGATGTTGTCCAGCACCACCACATCGAAATGCGCCTTGTCCAGCATTTGCGTCGCCTCGGCAGGCGAGGCAGCCTGCGCCACCCGCTTGACCCGCGGTTCCAGCATCTTGACCAGAAAATTGCGCATACCGGGTTCGTCGTCGATCACCAGCACCGACGCGCCTTCCAGCGTGCCGCCGTATTCGTCACCCGCCATCGGCATCCCCTGCGTCAGTCCAGCCTGACGTTTTCACCAGAATAGACCTGTTGCGCGGAAAAGCCCATCTCGTGCAGGCCGAAATAGGCCGCAAGGCCGATCACGATGATCCCGGCAAAGGCTGCAAACATCACTTTCATGGCCTGTTTCCTTTTGCGTGCGTCTTTGGGGCGGTCATTCCGCAGGATTCCGGCGTTCGGTCTCTTTGACCTTTTCCAGCCAGATCGAATGGTGCTGCTCGGCCCAGTTCACGTCAACTTCGCCGCTGCCCATCGCATCATAGGCGCCTTCCATGCCCAGCGTCCCGATATAGATGTGGCCTAAGATGATCGCCATCATGACAAAGCCGATAATAGCATGCCACAGCTGCGCATATTGCATCTCTTCCTGCGGGGCCAGATCGACGGGCAAACTGCCCAAACCCGCAGCCTGCGACAATCCGCTGTCGTTCAGCACCGCGAACGTATGGCCGAACAGCGGCAGATCAAAGGGAAACAGCAGCGACAACCCCGAAGCCGACACCGACGCCCCCAGCACGATCACCGACCAGAAGATCAGCTTTTGACCGGCATTGAATTTCTTGGCGGGCGGGTGTTTCTTGCCGATGATGCCGCCGCCATAGCGAAACCATGTCAGGTCGGTGCGGTCGGGCAGGTTGTGCCAGACCCACATGGCAAACACCATCACCAGCGCGATCATGAACGCCCATGACACGTTGTTATGAATGAATTTTGACCCGATCAGCAGCACCGAATTGAATTCGTGGCCCAGATAGGGCACCAGAACCTTGCGGCCGAACAGGGTCAGCAATCCGGTCAGCGCCAGCAGAATGAACGACCCCGCGAGCATCCAGTGGGCAAAGCGCTCGATGGCCTTGAACCGCGTCACGGTGCGCCCGGCCAGACCACCCTCGACCCGCACGCGCCCGCGCAGCAAAAAGAAGATCGCCAGAACCGCCAGCGTGCCCAGCAGCAACCAGCCGCCATAGGTGGGCAACGGCCCGCGCCGGATGTTGAGCCACCACATGCCGCCGTCCTGCACCAGAACCTTGCCACGTTCGTCCATGGTGGTCACGGTCACATCAGCCTCGTTATAGCGCAGCGCACGCCATTGTTCGGCGTCCGATATGCCGCCCAACGGGCCAAGGCCCGGCGCGGAACCTGCATCGCCGCCGATGTTGTCGCGCCTGAAACTGTCGTCGATCGTCTGCCCCTGCTGGCGGCGCAGCACGTCGTCCAGCGTTTGCGCCCCGCCTGTCGCAGCACGCGGCACGTCGTTGGTCACCGCGTTTTCCGGCGGGCGCACGTCTTGTGCAGTGGCGACACCGGGCACAGCCAGCATCGCAAGAATAATGAATGCCATCAGATGGCGCAGCATGGGAAATCCCCCGCATGAAAAACGGTGAAGCGGCGGCCCGCCACAACGGGGGCCGCCAGACCTGTCATCGGCACAGACACATAGCCCGTGCCGCCGGGTTATTGACCCTTCTGGTCGTAGGCAGTGCCCCAACCCCAGGCGCCGGACCCGAAACCACGGGCCACCACACGTTCGCGGTAGATGTCCGACACCATGTCGCCGTCACCGGCCAACAGGGCCTTGGTCGAACACATCTCGGCACAGATCGGCAGTTTGCCTTCCGCAATCCGGTTGCGCCCGTACTTCTGGAACTCGGCGGCCGAGTTGTTTTCCTCGGGGCCACCGGCACAGAAGGTGCACTTGTCCATCTTGCCGCGCGAGCCAAAGTTGCCCGCCTGCGGATACTGCGGCGCGCCAAAGGGGCACGCGTAGAAACAGTAACCACAGCCGATGCACAGATCCTTGGAGTGCAGAACCACACCTTCGTCGGTCTGGTAAAAGCAGTCCACGGGACAAACGGCCATACAGGGCGCGTCCGAACAGTGCATACAGGCCACCGAGATCGAGCGTTCGCCCGGCTTGCCGTCCTGAATGGTCACCACCCGACGGCGGTTGATGCCCCAGGGCACCTCGTGCTCGTTCTTACAGGCCGTAACACAGGCGTTGCATTCGATGCAGCGTTCGGCATCGCAGAGAAATTTTGATCTAGCCATTCTCTTGTCTCCTTACGCGGGCATGATTTTGCAAAGAGTCGCTTTGGTCTCTTGCATCTGTGTGACGGAATCGTAGCCATAGGTCTGCACGGTGTTGGTGCTTTCCCCCAGAACGATCGGATCGGCACCCACGGGGTATTTGTCCCGCAGGCTGACGCCTTCCATGTGGCCGCCAAAGTGGAACGGCATAAAGGCAACGCCTTCGCCGACCCGTTCGGTGACCATGGCCTGCACCTTGATCCGCCCGCCTTCCGGCCCTTCGACCCAGACATCGGCCCCGTCACGCACACCCAGATTGTTGGCATCGCGCGTGTTGATCTCGATGAACATGGTCTGCTGAAGCTCGGCCAGCCAAGGGTTCGACCGCGTTTCGTCCCCGCCGCCCTCGTATTCGACCAGACGGCCCGAGGTCAGGATGATCGGAAACTCCTTGGAAAAGTCGTTCTTCTGGATCGACGCGTACAGCGTCGGAACCCGCCAGAACGATTTGTCCTCGTAGGTCGGATAGTCTTCGACCAGATCGCGACGGTTGGTGTACAGCGGTTCGCGGTGCAGCGGGACCGGATCGGGGAAGGTCCAGACCACACAACGTGCCTTGGCGTTGCCAAAGGGCGCACAGCCATGGGCAATCGCAACGCGCTGGATGCCACCCGAAAGATCGGTCTTCCAGTTCACGCCGCCAACTGCCTCGACATAGTCCGAGGGCATGTCACCCTGCTGCGAGGTTTCCCCCACTTCTTCGGTGCCTTCCCCGGCGTTCTCGGGGCGCTGATAGCCAGCGACCATTTCGATGGACTTGCGTTCTTCCGCCGTCAGATCACCATCCCAACCAAGGTCAATCAGCATCTGCATGGTGAATTCAGGATAGCCGTCCTGAATCTCGGACCCGACAGAATAGACACCCTCGGCCAGCAGGTTTTCACCGTCACGTTCCACACCGAAACGTGCGCGGAATGTCAGACCACCTTCGGCCACCGGCAGCGACATGTCGTACAGGTTTGCCGTGCCGGGGTGGTTCATTTCAGGCGTGCCCCAGCTGGGCCAGGGCAAGCCATAGAAATCCCCGTCTGCCGGGCCGCCAACGGCCCGCAGCGTGGTCTTGTCAAAGGTATGCTGGTTTTCCATGTGCATCTTCAGCCGTTCCGGGCTTTGCCCCGTATAGCCGATGGTCCACATGCCGCGGTTGAACTCGCGGGTGATATCCTCGACCAGCGGCTCCTCTCCGTTCACCTCGATGTTGCGGAACATGCGATCCGCAAAGCCGAACTTGGTGGCGAACTTGTACAGGATCGTGTGATCGGGCAGCGATTCAAACAGCGGCTCGACGACCTTTTCCCGCCATTGCAGCGACCGGTTCGACGCGGTGACCGAGCCAGAGGTTTCGAACTGCGTCGACGCGGGCAACAGATAGGTGTTGTCGGTGCGGTCGTGCAGCACGGCGGAAACGGTGGGATAGGGATCGACCACGACCAGCAGGTCGAGTTTTTCCATCGCCGTTTTCATTTCCTTCTGACGGGTCTGCGAATTGGGCGCGTGACCCCACAGCACCATCGCCTTGGTGTTGTCGGGCTGTTCAAGGTTTTCGCGTGCCTCAAGAACACCGTCGATCCAGCGCGAAACGGGAATGCCCGTCAGCCCCATCATCTGCTTGTCCTTGCCATCGGCGCCCTTGATGGTGCCAAAGCGGCCCTTGAGCCAATCCAGATCTTCCTCCCAGACGCGCGCCCAGTGGGCCCACGATCCGGCAGACAGACCGTAATAGCCCGGCAGCGTATCCGCCAGAACGCCCAGATCGGTTGCCCCCTGCACGTTGTCGTGGCCGCGGAAGATGTTGGTGCCACCGCCGGCGGTGCCCATGTTCCCCAGCGCAAGCTGAAGGATGCAATAGGCGCGGGTGTTGTTGTTGCCGTTGGTGTGCTGCGTGCCACCCATGCACCAGATCACGGTGCCGGGGCGGTTGTTGGCCAGCGTGCGGGCCACGCGTTTCAACTGTGCTTCGGGCACACCTGTCACACGTTCGACCTCGTCCGGTGTCCAGTTGGCCACCTCTTTGCGGATTTCGTCCATGCCCCAGACACGGGTGCGGATGAATTCCTGATCCTCCCAACCGTTGTCGAAGATATGGTACAGAATGCCCCAAACCAGCGCCACGTCCGACCCGGGCCGGAAGCGCACGAATTCGTCCGCATGGGCCGCCGTACGGGTAAAGCGCGGATCGCAGACGATCAGCGGCGCGTTGTTCTGTTCCTTGGCTTTCAGCAGGTGCTGAAGCGAAACAGGGTGCGCCTCGGCGGGGTTGCCGCCGATGATGAAGATCGCCTTGGAATTGTGGATGTCGTTATAGCTGTTGGTCATGGCGCCATAGCCCCATGTGTTCGCAACACCCGCAACCGTGGTCGAGTGGCAGATACGCGCCTGGTGATCGACGTTGTTGGTGCCCCAATAGGCCGCGAACTTGCGGAACAGGTAGGCCTGTTCGTTCGAATGCTTGGCCGAGCCCAGCCAATAAACGCTGTCGGGACCGGACGTGTCACGGATCGACGTCATCTTGTCGCCGATCTCGTTGATCGCCTGCTCCCAGCTGATGCGCTGCCATTCGCCGCCGACTTTCTTCATCGGGTACTTCAGGCGGCGTTCGCCGTGGGCGTGTTCACGCACCGACGCCCCTTTGGCGCAGTGGGCGCCCAGGTTGAACGGGCTGTCCCAGCCGGGTTCCTGCCCGACCCAGACACCGCCCGACACTTCGGCGATGACCGTGCAGCCCACCGAACAGTGGGTGCAAATGGATTTCTTGATTTCGATGGCGCCTGTCGCCGCTGCCGTTGCGGCATTGGCTTGTTGGACGGTGCCGCCTGTCGCAGCAATGGCAGCAAGGCCGCCAATGGCCAGCCCTGAACCGCGCAGAAACGCACGGCGGTCGATCTTGGACCGGGCCACGTCAGACAGGATACTTGTCCGCTGGGGGCGTCGCGCAACCCCGTTGGTCTTTTTCCTCAACATATCTTCACTCCCTGAACGCGGGTCTTGGCCCGCATCTGGTGGCTAATGGATGGCAATTCGCAGTCGGGCGTCACGCAACCAGTCGCTTATTGCCGGTGTTGCAGGTCCGGGAACGGGCCGTGCGGTGTCTTGGGTCCGGGCCGAAGCCTAGAACCGCGCGCTGGCGTAATAGGCGCGGGTGTGTGCGGTGTCCTGCATCTTGTCCGATGACAGGTCTGCCTCGACGGGGGCGGCCTGCGCCTCGGTCGTGCCGGTGGCCACGGCAACCGCAGCCAGCGGTGCGGCGGTGCCCGCAAATTTCAGGAACGCACGCCGGTCCTTGCGGACCTTTGGTGCGTCGGATTGCTTGGTCATCTTTGCCTCCTCTTGGTAAAATCAGTGTTGCGCGAACCAGTGGCCCGCTTGGGTGAATGTCAGGTGCCGCTCAGCCGGAAGGCCTCGGATTCGACCTCCATGAAGGCGCGGCCGATCTTGCCCACGGGCGCGTAGAAGACCGACGTTTTGGCCCCCTCCAGATCGGAAAAGAAATGTCCCGCCCAAGGGGCGATGTGTTTGCCGAAAAACGTCTTTTGCTGGTCCAGCGTGGCCGGCGTGCCAAAGCGGCCCGCGATCATCGCGCCCATCATCTCCATCAGCGATGCGATGTTGTCCTCGGGCTCGAACACCGTATCGGCCCGCGCCAGCCCCCGTGCCGCCATGTCCTGACGCAACAGCGCCAGCGGCTTTTCGTTCAGGAAGCCGGTCAGGTAATAGCTGGCATAGGGCAACAGCTCGCCCCGCCCCAGCCCGATGAACAGGCGGTTGAACTCGGCCTCGACCGTCGCGGGCTTGGTCAGCCGCGCCAGTTTGGCCAGCGTCGCAATCCCCTGCCCCAGCTCGGTGTCGTCGCCGTTCAGGCCCGCGCACTGGTCCAGCAACATGCGATCCGGCGGGCCGGACAGAATCAAACCCATAAAGTTGTACAGGTCCGCGCGCAGGCGGTCTTCTTCGGGGATCTGGGTGCCGGTCATCTGGTTCATGCGCCTGTGCTTTCTGCGTCGGGTGCCGCTGCTAATTGAAAACGCATCCGGCGGTGGGTCGGGGCGGTCAGCGGTGCATCGTCGTCTTCGCTGTCCTCGTGAACATAGGCCGGCGCGGTTTCGATCTGCGTGGTCTGCGGTTCGGGAACGTCCACATCGGTGGTCTGCGCAAGGATCACTTCAGCCTGCGGCGCTTCATCCTCAAGCATATCCGCGATCGGCTGCACCATGCCCTTGCCGACCTGATACAGCGTGTTCACCGTCTGACCGGCGGTCGACGCCAGCGTGTAATCGTCGTCGTAATCGTTCAGCCCGTCCAGACAGGCCAGAACCGGATTGCTGCGCCAGAACCCGCGCAGCGCCCGTGTTTTCAGCCGTTGCGGCAACTGCGCTTTCAGAAATTCCCGCAACTGCGCGCCATCCACCAGATTGTCCGGTGACGGCAGGCCCAGTTCTTCCAACAGCTCCGCATCGTCGCGCGCCTCCAGCTCGGCCTGCTCTTGCGCCTGCACCGCGGCGGCAACAGCTTGCGCCTCGCCTTCGGCCTCGGCGGCCACGGCAGCGCGGCGGCGGTCCCAGAACCCGCTCATATCATCCGCCTGCGTTTCAACGTGGGCGACGCATAGACATCGGCGCTGGTCTGCACGCGCGGATCACCGATGCCGTCCTGCTGTTGATCTGTACGCTGCTTGTCGCGGCGACGTTTCACGAACACCTCGTCCTGGTGGAACTGCTCGACAAAGTCGCGCACCCACGCCTCCAACCCCTGTGGCATGGCGACCTTCTCGACCACCTCTTCGGCGCTGTCGCAATAATCCTGCGCCTCGTAGGGCGACGCGGTGACCAGCAGCATTTCAAACGGGCGCTCGGTCGCCCCCGCAATCGGGCGCATCACCACATAGACACACGGCACCTCGGCGCCCAGCCCGTGCACATAGGCCTCGGTCTCGGCCCCGTGCAGCTCCAGCGGCAGGGTGGCGGCGTGGTATTCGGTGATCTCGCCCTCGCGGCGCAGCTCGCGCCATTGCGCGTCCGACGCACCGGGCAGCACCGCGGTCGCCTTCCAGCTCCAGCGCGCCCAACGGGTCACGCCGGGGGTCCGCCGCAGCACGACGCCCACGGGCAACGTCCGGTACATTTTCGGATTATAGATCAACTCGGGCCTCCCTGAGCCTATCCTCACTTGCCCGCCGCCCCGGTGCAAAGCGCTATCGCCCCCGATGCCCAAAAAACCCAAGTCGGCAGACAACTTGGCCACTCCCCGGCCAGCGAAATCGCCCGGACGGACGAATTGTCTAACCCGACTGTTTTCATAGGGAAAATTTGCTGCGCCTGAAAACGAATCACCTGACGCGGATGCTGCTTTGCGGCATCCACTGCGGGTACAACCCTGCGGTGCAACCACGCAGAATTGCGGTTGTGAGTGGGGCCGAAAGCCGTCTAGCTTGGGGCCTGACCGCCATCCGCCAACCGTCCGAAACGGCGTGTCCAGCAAGGGAAAAATCATGGCAAAGACGTTGATAACATGTGATTGTGAGGGTTCGCAAAGCATCGACTCTGATGCGCTGTCAAACGCCCTTGGCCATGCGGTCACACCCCCGTGTTCAGCCCTGTGCACCCGCCAGATCGACCTTGCTGCGGCTGCATTGACCGCAGGTGATGCAATTTTCTGCTGCACCCAGGAATCGCGTGTTTTTACCGAACTGGCCGAGGAACTGGGGGTGGCCCCGCCCCCCCTGCTGGACCTGCGCGATCGGGCCGGTTGGTCCGATGACCCCGCGTCGAAACTGCCCAAAATGTCCGCCCTCGCATCCGAGGCGCTGCTGAACGCCCCGCTGGAGAAGTCGCTGGATGTCACATCCGAAGGGCTGTGCCTGATTTTGGGCAATGGCGAGGCCGCGGTGCAGGCGGCGTACCAGTTGAAAGACCACCTTGCCGTCACCCTGCTGACCGACCCGTCGCAGCCCCTGCCCGACACCCGTGATTTCGATGTGATCGGCGGCACCCTGCGCAAGGCCAAGGGCGCGCTGGGGCACTTCGAGGTCACGATTGACGCCCTGCGCCAGGTCGTGCCCGGTGGCCGTGGCGGCCTGACCTATACCGCCCCGCAAGACGGCGCGATCAGCCACTGCGACGTGATCCTTGATCTCCGTGGCGCGCAGCAGCCGCTGTTCCCCGTCCACGAAAAACGCGAAGGCTACCTGCGCGCCGATCCGGCCCACCCGCCTGCCGTCGCCGCCGCCGTGCTGGCCGCGTCGCATCTGGTCGGCACGTTTGAACAACCCTTGTATGTGCGCACCGAACCTCTGCTGTGCGCCCACAGCCGCGCGGGGCAAACCGCCTGCACCAACTGTCTGGACCTGTGCCCGACCGGCGCAATCACCCCCGACGGCGACTACGTGAGCGTTGATCCGATGATCTGCGCAGGCTGCGGGGCGTGCTCTGCCGCCTGCCCGTCCGGTGCCATCAGCTATGACGCGCCGCCCGTCGATTTCACCATGCTGCGGGTGCAGACGCTGGCGCGCGCCTATCTGGATGCGGGCGGCACCGCCCCCCGCCTGCTGGTCCACGACGACACCTTTGGTTCCGAAATGATCCGCCTGTCGGCCCGCCACGGGCGCGGCTTGCCGGCCGATGTGATCCCCATGGCCCTGCCCGCCCTCGCCGCCTTTGGCCATGCCGAGGCGCTGGCGGCGCTGGCCGCCGGTTTCGCGGACGTCAGCCTGCTGTTGGGGCCGAAATCGGACCGCGACGCGATCGAAACCCAAATCGCACTGGCCCGCGCCATCGGTGGCGACGCCCGCGTGCAGCTGATCGACACGCCCGACCCTGACGCCATGTCCGACACGCTGTATAACGGCACGCCCCCCGCCCCCGTGGCCAGTCCCGTGCGCCCCATGGGCACCCGCCGCCAGATCACCCGTCAGGCTGCGCGCGCCCTGCACCCCAACGCCGACGTGCTGCCATTGCCCGCCGGTGCGCCTTATGGTGCCGTTTTGGTCGACAGTGACGCCTGCACCCTGTGCCTGTCCTGCGTGTCACTGTGCCCCTCGGGCGCATTGGGCGACAATCCCGACCTGCCGCAACTGCGCTTTCAGGAAGACGCCTGTCTGCAATGCGGCCTGTGCGCCAACATCTGCCCCGAGGATGCGATCACCCTTGCCCCGCAGCTGAACCTGACCGGCGCGGCACTGGAACAGCGCGTGCTGCACGAGGAAGAGCCGTTCCCTTGCGTCGAATGCGGCACGCTCTTTGGCGTGAAATCCACCATCGACCGGATCACCGACAAACTGCGCAACCATTCCATGTTCGCGGACGAGGGCAAGTTGCGCATGATCCAGATGTGTGATGATTGCCGCATCAACGCGCAGTATCACAGCGCCAACAACCCGCTGGCGGGCGCCGAGCGCCCCCGCCCCCGCACAACCGACGATTACCTTAGCAAGCGGCGCGATCACTGATCCGCCCGAACACAGGGAGCCACCCCAATGAGCGATGACTTCAACATGTCGATGCGCAAGTTTCTCAAACAGGTCGGCGTGACCTCGCAGCAGGCCATCGAAAAGGCCATGCGCGAGGGTGCCGTCGCCGGTCAGGCCGTGCCGGTGCGCGCCGTCATCACCATCCCCGAACTGGGCATGACCCACGAGGTCACCGGCACCATCACCGCGCCAGACGCAGAACAGGAATAAACCGTGGCAGCCACCAGAGAGGCGGTTCTGACCGCGCTCAAGACCGTCAATGATCCGGCAACCGACACCGACATCGTCGCCAGCGGCGTGATGCGCGCGCTGAACGTCGATGACACCGGCGCGGTGCGTTTCGTCATGGAAATCCCGCCCGCACTGGCCGACGCCTACAGCGAGGCCAAAGCACAGGCCGAGGCCGCGCTGGCGCAGGTCGATGGCATCGGCAAAGTGTCCATCGTGCTGACCGGCCACAGCGAAAAGGCCCCGCCCCCCGACCTGAAACCGCAACGCGCCGCCGAACCCAAAGGCCCGCAGAAAATCCCCGGCATCGACCGTATCCTGGCCGTCGCCTCGGGCAAGGGCGGGGTGGGCAAATCCACCGTATCCGCCAACCTGGCCTGCGCCTTGGCGCAACAGGGGCGGCGTGTCGGCCTGCTGGACGCCGATGTTTACGGCCCCAGCCAGCCGCGGATGCTGGGCGTGTCCGGCCGGCCCGCCTCGCCCGATGGCAAGACGATCCTGCCGATGCGCAACCACGGTGTCACGATGATGTCCATCGGCCTGATGACCAACGAGGATCAGGCCGTGGTCTGGCGCGGCCCGATGCTGATGGGCGCGCTGCAACAGATGATGACCCAGGTGCAATGGGGCGCGCTGGATGTGCTGATCGTCGACCTGCCCCCCGGCACCGGCGACGTGCAGATGACGCTGGCGCAAAAGGCGCAGGTGGACGGGGCGATCATCGTCTCGACCCCGCAGGATGTCGCCCTGCTGGACGCCCGCAAGGGCATTGATATGTTCAACCAGCTCAAGGTGCCGATCATCGGCATGATCGAAAACATGTCCACGCACATCTGCACCAACTGCGGCCACGAGGAACATGTGTTCGGCCACGGCGGCGTGGCGGCGGAAGCGGCCAAGATGGGCGTGCCCCTGCTGGCCGAGGTGCCGCTGGACCTGCAAATCCGCCTTGCCTCGGACGGCGGCGCGCCGATCACCGTCAGCCAGCCCGACAGCGCGCAGGCGGCCAGCTTTCAGGCCATCGCCCGCCAACTGATCGACGGCGGCCACGCATGACCGAAATGCTGACCTTTCCGCCGCTGCTGTGGGGGGAACCCGTGGCCACGGATGCGTTCGAACACGCCGCCATGCGCGCCGCGATGGGCTGTGACGCGGGGCTGGTGGTCTATGCGCTGGCCGGTCACATGGTGCAGGCCGCATTGGTCTTTGCGCCCGAGGTGCCCTTGCGCGACGCCATGGCGATGCTGCCGCTGTGTGGCATCGGCTTTCAGAACGCATTGGGCGCGCTGGCCCCGCCCGAGATTGCCGTGCATCTGGATTGGGACGGCGGCATTCGCATCAACAACGCGGCGTGCGGGCGGTTCCGCTGCATCGCCTCGACCACCGACCCCGACGCGGTGCCCGACTGGCTGGTCGTGGGGTTCACCCTGCCGCTCTATCCGCTGGACGACCCCGACCTTGCCGAAACCGGCCTGCGCCCGGATCAGACCGCGCTTTATGCCGAAGGCTGCTCCGAAGTGTCCCCGCCCGCACTGGTCGAGGCATGGGCCCGCCACAGCCTGCACTGGATCAACCGCTGGGACAGCGAGGGCGTCGCCCCCCTGCACAGCGAATGGCGCGGGCTGGCCTACGGCATCGGCGAAGAAACAACCCAAGACGGCAAAACCGGCACCTATCTTGGCGTCGACGAACACTTTGGCCTGCTCTTGCGCGACGCCGACACCACCCACTTGATCCCGCTGACCGCCATATTGGAGCCCAGCCCGTGACCCAGCCCGACCTGCGCAAACTTGCGCGCGCGATCCATTTCGACGAAAGCGACATGAACGTGTTTTCCAGCCCCGCGCGGACCGGGGAATGGTGCGTGTCGGGCGGGTTCGAGTTTTCCGACTGGACCGACGGCGACCTGACCGGCAAGGCGCGACAGGCCTTTGCCAACGGCTGGCTGGGGCTGGAAACCTTTGGCCGCGTGACATTCGTCGCGGTGACGCAAGTTGAGCCGTCCGAGATTGCCACGCTGACCGACATGCTGGCACAGCATTTCGTCACCTATTACGGCGCACCGGACGTGGACGCCGCCCGCCCCGTCGCCGCCGAGGAGCTGGCGCAGATGATGGACATGTGCGCCGACCACGACGCCAACACCCTGCTGACCGTGGCGCGCGAGCTGACCGACGCGGGTGTGCGCGAAAGCTTTCGCGTGATCCAGCCGCAGGATGCCGGGCTGGAACAGTTCGCCATTCACGGCGACCTGCCGGAATAGCGCCACCGCGCCCCGTTACAGGGGCGCGATGTGTCACTGATGCGGGGTTATTCCGCCGCCTTGGCGTTGAACACGAACAGCGTTTCGCCGTTGATCTTGTAATCGTTGATCAACGTCGCCGCGCGGTCCGACACCAGCCACGCCTCAAGCTTGTCGACCAGTTCGGTTTTGACATGGGCGTGCTTTTCAGGGTTCACGGGCAGATAGGCGTATTGGTTGAACAGCACCGGATCGCCCGCATACAGCAGTTCCAGATCGCCCTTGTTGCCAAAGTTCAGCCAGCTTGCGCGGTCCGACATGATGTAGGCCGGAATGCCCGACGCGGTGTTCAGCGCGGCCCCCATGCCGGCACCGACGGCCTTGTACCAGTCACCAAAGCCAGTGGGGTCCAGACCCGCCGCTTTCCACAGCGACAGCTCTTTCTTGTGCGTCCCGCTGTCATCGCCACGGCTGACGAAAGGCGCCTCGGCCTCGGCAATCGCTGTCAACGCGGTGGCGGCAGCGTCGGCATCCTTGATGCCTGCTGGGTCTTCCGACGGGCCGATGAACACGAAATCATTGTACATAATCTCGGTGCGATGTGTACCAAACCCGGCATCGACAAACGCTTCTTCGGCCTTGCGCGAATGGACCAGAATGGCATCGACATCGCCCGCCTCGCCCAGTTTGATTGCCTGACCGGTGCCGACAACCAGCAACTGAACATCCAGATCCAGATCCTTCTTGATCTCGGGCAGCAGCACCTCGGCCAGTCCCGAGTTGTTGAACGACGTCGTCACCGCCATTTTCATCACGTCCGTCGCCTGTGCGGCGGTGCCGATGGCCAGCGCCGCCAGCGTCAATGCAATCCGTTTCATCATTCCACGATGTCTCCTCTTAGAAAAGCCCGCGCCTGTGGCGTTTCGGGCCGGTTGAAAAATGTCTCTGCCGGGCCGCTTTCATGAATGCGCCCGCCCAGCAGGAACAGCACATCGTCCGCCAGCCGCCGGGCCTGTCCCATGTCATGCGTGGACAGGATCAACCGCGTACCGGTGGATTTCGCATGTGTCAGAATTTCCTCGATCTCGCGGGTGGCGCGGCCATCCAGCGCGGCACAGGGTTCGTCAAGAAACAGCACTTTAGGCTCTGATATCAGCGCCCGCGCCAGCGCCAGCTTTTGCTGCTCGCCCCCCGACAGCACCGGCGCGGCGCGGTCCAGAAACTTCTCCAGCCCCACCCGTGCCGCCCAGTCGCGCGCGCGGGCCCGCGCTTCGCCCAATGGTATCCCGCGCAGGCGCAACGGATAGATCAGGTTCTGCATCACCGTGCGGCGCAACATCACCGGGCGCTGAAACACAAACCCCTGATGGTGGCGCGCTTCCTCGGTGTCACAGGCCCAGTCGATCCGCCCCGCCGACAACCGCGCAGTGCCGTGCAACAGGTGCAACAGCGTGGTCTTGCCCGCACCGTTCGGCCCGACCACCACACAGGCGCCGGTTCCGTCCAGTGTCAGATCAATCGGCCCCACCAGAACCTGCCCGCGCCTGCGGCTTTCGATCCCCCTGGCCGTCATCGGGAACAGCTGCATCACCATGCCCCCTCGCGTTCGGTCCGGCCCAGCCAGTGGATCGCCAGATTGACCGCCACAGCCAGCCCGATCAGCACAAACCCCAGGGCCAGCGCCAGCGCGAATTCGCCCTTGCCGGTTTCCAGCGCAATCGCCGTGGTCAGCACCCGCGTGGCGTGGTCGATGTTGCCCCCCACAATCATGATCGCACCCACCTCGCCAATCGCGCGTCCAAATCCGGCCAGCGCCGCCGTCAACAAGGCGCGGCGGCAATCCCACAGCAGCGTGCGGATCTTTTGCCCCTGCGTGACGTTCATCGAAATCAGAAGATCATGGTATTCCTGCCAAAGGTCGCGGATCGACTGGTGCGCAATCGACGCGATCAGCGGCACGATGATGATGGTCTGAGCGATGATCATCGCCGTGGGCGTGAACAGCAGCCCCATGACCCCCAGCGGTCCCGACCGCGACAGGAACACATAGACGATCAGCCCCACCACCACCGGCGGCAGCCCCATCAGCGCGTTCAGGATGGCAATCACGAACCGCCGCGCGCGAAACCGTTTGACAGCGACAAAGGCCGCCAGCGGCAAGGCAATCACACAGGCCACGACCAGCGCACTCAGCGTCACGCGCAGCGACCGCAAGGCGATCTCGACCAATTCGCCATCCAGCGTCACGACCAGCCAGAACGCTTGCGCCAGACCGCTCCATAAATCGACCATACTGTATGGTCCCCTCCCCCTGCGGATGGGCACACCCAGCCGTCCTCGCGCATAGAGTGTCAGGTCACTTTCCACAGCGCCAGACCCCGTTCGCAGGAAATTTATTGCGCAGGACAGGCTGTCCGCTGTTTTTTCAACCGCCGCGCCTGCACGGGACATTTTGACCCGAATACAGGACGCACGCCTTGCTGCAATTTTCGCCGCGTGCAGCCTTTGGGCCAGTAAAACAACAAATCCCGATCCGCTCTTGCGAATGCTTCGCAATAGCAATACAAGTTGCGAGTGCTTCGCATTTTCATCAACCCGACTCAGAGGTAATACATGATCCGACTTGCTCCCCGCGCTCTTGCCATTGCACTTGCGACGACATCCGTGTTCGCGCTGAGCACCGGCGCACAGGCCGCTGACAAAAAGTTCAAGGCCGTGACCACCTTTACCGTTCTGGCCGACATGGCCCAGCACGTTGCAGGCGACACCGCCGACGTCGTGTCGATCACCAAACCGGGCGCCGAAATCCACGGCTACCAGCCAACCCCTCAGGACATCGTGCGCGCCAGCGATGCCGATCTGATCCTGTGGAACGGGCTGAATCTGGAACGGTGGTTCGAACAGTTCCTGTCAAACCTTGGCGACATCCCGTCCGTGACGCTGACCGACGGCATCGAACCCATTGCAATCACCGCCGGATCCTACGAGGGCAAGGCCAACCCGCACGCGTGGATGGGTTTGGATAACGCGCTGATCTACGTCGACAATATCGCAGATGCTTTTGCCGAATATGACCCGGAGAATGCCGAAACCTATCTGGCGAATGCAGAGGCCTATAAAACCGAAATCCGCGATGCCATCGGGCCGCTGCGCGACGAGATTGCGCAGGTACCCGAAGATCAGCGGTGGCTGGTCACCTGCGAGGGCGCATTCAGCTACCTTGCCCACGACTTTGGCATGAAGGAACTGTACCTATGGCCGATCAACGCCGATCAGGTGGGCACACCGCAACAGGTGCGGTCGGTCATCGACGGGGTCAGGAAAAACAACATTCCTGTGGTGTTCTGCGAAAGCACGGTTAACACTTCGCCCGCCGAACAGGTCGCCCGCGAAACCGGTGCCGCTTATGGCGGCGTTCTTTATGTCGACAGCCTGACCGAAGCCGATGGCGCCGTGCCAAGCTATGTCGACCTGCTAAAAGTCACGGCACAGACCATCGCGGACGGGCTGACACAAAACATGAACTGACGCTGCGCCAGGTGATTCAGCAAGCCGGGTGGTCGACGGGCCGCCCGGCACGGTTTGCATCCCGACCACGGGCAGGGAATACATAACAGCGCAAATTGCGCAACTTATCGGAGGACCATCGCTTGGCCGACAAATCTGCTGACGGCACAACCCCGGACGAAACCGATGGCGCGGGCATCTCTGCGCGCAATGTGACGGTGACCTATCGCAACGGCCACACGGCATTGCATGACGCCAGCTTTGAAATTCCGCGCGGCACCATCACTGCGCTGGTCGGGGTGAACGGGGCCGGCAAATCGACCCTGTTCAAGGCGATTATGGGGTTTGTCCCCGCCGCACGCGGCGAAATCCGCCTGTTGGGCCGCACCGTCAAGGATGCTCTGCGCGAAAATCTGGTGGCCTATGTGCCGCAATCCGAAGAGGTCGACTGGGCCTTTCCCGTGCTTGTCGAAGATGTGGTGATGATGGGCCGATATGGCCACATGGGATTCCTGCGCCGCCCCAGCCGCGAGGATCACGCGCGGGTCGCGCAGGCGCTGGAACGGGTCAACATGACCGAATTTCGCCACCGCCAGATTGGCGAATTGTCCGGCGGCCAGCGCAAACGCGTGTTTCTGGCCCGCGCATTGGCACAGGACGGCCGCGTGATCCTGCTGGACGAGCCGTTCACCGGCGTTGATGTCAAGACCGAGGACCAGATCACCCAGCTGCTGCGCGAATTGCGCGACGAGGGCCGCGTCATGCTGGTTTCGACGCACAATCTGGGCTCGGTGCCTGATTTCTGCGACCGCACCGTGCTGATCAAGGGCACGGTTCTGGCCTATGGTCTGACCGAAACCACCTTTACCCGCGAGAACCTTGAAAAAGCCTTCGGGGGCGTGCTGCGCCATTTCACACTGGGCGGGCAAGAGCTGCACGACGACGACGACCCGCGCGAAATCCGCATCATCACCGACGACGAACGCCCCTTTGTCCACTACGGCGAACGCAAAGCGGCCGAGGAAGACGCATGATCGACACCCTGCTCGAACCCTTCAGCTACGGCTATATGTTCAACGCCATGTGGGTCTCGGCGCTGGTCGGGGGCGTTTGCGCCTTCTTGTCCTGCTATCTGATGCTCAAGGGCTGGTCGCTGATCGGGGATGCCCTCAGTCACTCGGTCGTGCCCGGCGTGGCGGGCGCCTATATGCTGGGCCTGCCCTTTGCCCTTGGCGCGTTCATCTCGGGCGGGCTGGCGGCGGGGGCGATGTTGTTTCTATCGGGCCGTTCGGGTCTGAAAATCGACGTGATCATCGGCATCATCTTTACCTCTTTCTTCGGACTTGGGCTGTTCATGGTGTCGCTGTCGCCGATGGCGGTCAGCATCCAGACCATCATCATGGGCAATATCCTGGCCATTACCCCCGACGACACGCTGCAACTGGCCATTATCGGCACGGTGTCGCTGGTTGTCCTGCTGGCCAAATGGAAAGACCTGATGGTTGTGTTCTTTGACGAAAACCACGCGCGCTCGATCGGTCTGCACCCCGACCTTTTGCGTTCTGTTTTCTTCATGCTGCTGTCGGCGGCCATCGTCGCGGCGATGATGACGGTGGGCGCATTTCTGGTGATTGCACTGGTGGTGACACCGGGGGCCACCGCCTATCTGCTGTGTGACAGGTTTCCACGCCTGATTGTCGTTTCGGTGCTGATCGGGACGGTGACCAGCTTCCTTGGTGCCTATATCAGCTACTTTCTTGATGGTGCCACCGGCGGTGTCATTGTGGTGCTGCAAACAGTGATATTCCTGACTGCTTTTGTCTTTGCCCCCAAACACGGCACCCTTGCAGCCCGCCGCAAGGCAGCACAGGCCCTGCGCCCTGTGCCCCTGCCCCAGTCCCAATCCGACAAGAAAGCGCTGCCATGATCGACGCCGCCCTGCTGCCGTTCCAGTTTCCTTTCATGCAGAACGCCTTCTGGATCTGCCTTCTGGTCGCGCCGCCGACCGCGCTGTTGTCCTGCTTTCTGGTGCTCAAGGGTTGGGCGCTGATGGGCGATGCCGTCAGCCATGCGGTGCTGCCCGGCGTTGTGCTCGCGTGGATGACCGGCCTGCCATTGATCGTGGGAGCCTTTGGCGCGGGCATGACCTGCGCGCTGCTCACCGGCTATCTGTCGCACAACAGCCGCGTGAAACAGGACACCGTCATGGGCGTGGTGTTTTCGGGAATGTTCGCCATCGGGATCATCCTGTACACCTCGATCACCACCAATGAACACCTCGACCATGTCCTGTTCGGCAACATGCTGGGCGTCGGCGCACAAGACATGTGGACCGCCGGATCAATCTCGCTCGGCGTGTCGGCCTTCTTGCTGCTGAAATGGAAAGACCTGCTGCTGCACGCCTTTGACCCTGCACAGGCCAAGGCCAGCGGGTTGCGCACCGGCTGGCTGCACTATGGCCTGCTGTCTGTGCTGTCGCTGACCATCGTCGCCACGCTCAGCGCCACGGGGCTGATCCTGGCCGTTGCCCTGCTGATCACACCGGGGGCCGTGGCCTTTCTGACGGTGCGCAGCTTTGGCCCGATGATGGCCGTGTCTGTCGCGGTCTGTACGGCGTCGATGCTGCTGGGAACCTATGCCAGTTTTTTCCTCGACAGCGCACCGGCCCCGACCATTGTGCTGATCCTGACAACGATCTTTGTTCTGGCCTTCCTGCGGCGCTTGCACACCACCCGCAAAACATCGCGGATGCGGGCCTAAGGGGCTTTGTCAGGTTATTGACGTGCCCAAGCGTCGATCATCGTTCCCACAAAGGGTTGAACAACCGATCAGAGGCGTCGCATCGACACACACGACGAAGAGAAAATATCCCTCTCATGGTATGCAAGCAAACCACTGCCGGGCAATGCATGGGTCGTTTCAAATCTCTACACAAGGCGCAGCGTTTTCTATCCGTCCACGATTAGGGTCTGGACCCATTAATCTTACGTCCAAAGCGCCACCGCTTTTCCGCAGCATCCTACCGCCAATTTCGGGCTGACGCGTTCAGCCTTTGGAACAACTATGCGGCCAAGATTGCTTGGCCTGATCGGGACGCGGATCTTGGTCAAGGCGCGACATAACAACCTGACAAAGCCAAACCAAGACGCCCGCAACCAGAAGGCTGCGGGCGTTTCGTCATTCACCAAAATGAAGCATGATTTACATGCCTTCACGTTCCAATTTCTTACGCGCCAACTTGCGCGCCCGACGGATCGCTTCAGCTTGCTGTCGCGCTTTTTTCTCAGACGGCTTCTCGAAATGCTGCTTCAGCTTCATTTCACGGAACACGCCTTCGCCCTGAAGCTTTTTCTTCAAGACCCGAAGGGCTTGATCAACATTATTGTCGCGAACACTAACCTGCATGTGGCTCCCACCATCATTCATTAACAGATACCAGATAAATGACAGCAATCCGCCCGTGGCAAGAGAATTATGCATTGCCGAAACAATCTACGATACAGATTCCAGAAACCCGCCATGACAGCCAGGGTCCAAACTAGGTGTTTGATCCCATGGTTTGATGGTGCGATCCTTTCTCAGGAATGGAAGGAAGCATTATGCCCTGCCCGGCAGGGTTATGCGCAGCATGATCCCGAGAGGGGACAAGTTCGTCATGGGAGCGCCACGACCTCGTACGCCGTCAGAGCTGCAATACAGCGACGGGTCATCACGTTCGGGCCGGTCATCGCTCGAAACCTGCGCGTGGGTCAGGACCGTTCAGGTGATGTCCGGGGTAACATGTTGATGACCCCGGTGTGATCCGGCCGGGAAAATGTCATGGCGGCGCTTTTTCCCCAGATATGATATGAAAACCGCCTCGATATGCGCAATCCAATCATGTCCAATAATCTTGCGGGTGCGAAAGCCGAAAAACCCATCGCCGGAAAGCGCGCTCCGTCCATTCATGGCGAATGGATGAAACCTATGAAAAAGTAAAAGGCGATGGAACGTATTTGTAACCGGCAATCGACAAACAGGGAAACACCCTTGATTTCAAGCTTTCTGAACGCCGCGACCCGAAGGGCAACTTTCGGATGGCACCGCGCCCCTCTGTCCCTGCTCGACGGCCAAGAACTGTGGGACCGACCGGCCGAATTCCGGCCGCCCTGCCCCGCCCCGTTCCGATCCGCGACGCCCGCGACGGGCTGCGCGCTTTGGGTTTCGCCGCGAAACCTCAGGGTTTCTCCAGCAGGTTTTGCAACTCGACCATCACCGAATCCATCAAATCAGAGCTTAGCCCCCTGCCCGTAAACCGGATCAGATAGCCCTGCGAATCCGACGCGCGGTGCAAGGTGATGCCGCTGGACAAGGTCAGCGTCCGCGCATCCTGCCAGCCCGGCACCGGCAGCTTTGCCACCGGCCGCCCGCCCTTTCGGCTGTCCTTTGGCACGTCATCAAAGGCACTCAGCGCCAGCGCCAACAACGCGGCTTCCTCGGCCGGCGTGTCGGGTTCATCCGAAGCCAGCACCTCGCGCAACCGCGCCTCGCCGCCCTGACGCAAGGCCTGCGCCAGCCGCAGACCTTCCTTCTCTTTCAGCGTCTCGGGAAATTTCAGCATGTCCCCCAGCTCTTCAAAGATCAGCGCAAAAGACCGGATCTTGCTGCGTTTGGCCTTGGACGCCGAGGGGAACAGCACGTTTACCGCCTCTTCGACGTTGACGAACGATCCCTGATGCACCGCGATCACCACGATCCGCCCCCGTTCAAAATGGCTGAGCGAGGCACGAATTTCGTTCTCTTCGATCATCGCGGCAAAGGCGCCGCCCATCTGGTCAGGGTCGCGCAGGATGGCGCGGATGGTGGCGTATTTTTCCTGCTCGGTCAGGTCAAAAAGATGCTGCACCGCCTTCATGCGGCGATAGCCGGACAGCACACCATAGCGCGGACCGTCGGGCCGGGCATCTGGCAGGGCAAATACCTCGATCGGCAGGCGCAGACCGTTTAGCGCGATCGAGTCCTGAAGCTCGGTCATCTCTTCCGCGATCAGCACCGTGCGGTCGCGGATCATCGCGTCGGGCTGGATCTGGTCCAGCGGAATTTCAAGGATCACCAGCCCCTTTTCCCGCGCCTCGCGCATGGCTTTGGCGTCAGAGGAATCGCGGGCCTGTGCGCCTGCAACCATCGCCTCGGTGCTTTCTGCGGCGACCTGTGCGATGGGCGCGCCGCCGGTTTTGCGGGGTGAGGTTTCGCGGCGAAACTCTTCTTCGATCCTGCTCAGGTCGTCGGTGCTGGGTGCCTCCAGCCGTCTACGCTTTGCCATTCTCATGTGCCTCCATCTGCATATCGCGCCACCATGTGCCCAACAGGATCTCCTTGATCTCGGCCCAGGTGCGGTCAAAAGTCTCGCGACCCCGCACATAGGTATCGCGGTTGAACTCGCGGTAATCCGCCTCGTAAATGCCGTTCACCTGCTCGCCCGCCTGCCCGACCATGGCGGTCAGTTCCTGCCGGTAGGTGGTCATGAAGTCGCCAAAATAGGCCTGAATCACATTGGCCAGATCGGTCTGCTGGGCGGCGTCAAAACGGGTGATCAGGGCGCGCACGGCGTCCCATTCGAATTTCATTTCCGGCATCCCGTCCTGACGGCGCAGACGGTTTTCGCCCTCTTCGATGCTGGCAAAGGTGGAATAGAGCATGTCAAAAAACCGGCCCGTCGAATCGAACTCCAGGAAGGACGCGCCCAAAGGCACCAGCAGGATGTCAGCCGCCGACAGGGCGTTGATCGTCAGGTAGCCAAGGGCAGGGGGCGTATCGAGCAGGATGATGTCATAGTCCTCTAGTATCTGGTCCGATTGCAGGGCGTTGGTCAGCGCGTCCCACAGCGGCCATGACCGCGCCTGCATCCGCCAGACCGGCACCTGGAATTCGGCCCAGTACAGGTTCAGCTGCGCGCCGATCAGATCAATGTTGGGCCAGTGCGTTGGCTGGATCAGGTTTCGCGGCGAAACCTCAAGGCTTTCGGTTAAGGTTTCGTCAAGCGGCAGTTCGGTGGTGCCCGCAAGGCGTCGGTTGGCATTCTCGGCCTGCACATGGCGGGCATAGTCGCGCGCCAGCAGGGGAAAGGCGGTTTGCCATTCGTCCTCGACCTTGCCGCCCATGATCGAGGTCATGGAGCCCTGGCTGTCGAGGTCGATCACCAGAACGCGGTAGCCGTCGAGAGCGGCGGACATCGCCAGATGCGCCGCTGTCGAAGTCTTGCCAACGCCGCCCTTGAAGTTGGCAACGGCGATGACCTTGGCCGGTTGCCCCTTGGGGCGGAAGGATTTGTATTGCTTGGCGGCGGACCCTTCGGTGGCGAAATGTTCGCGCAGCGCCAGCACCTCTTCCAATGTGAACCATTTGGAGTTGCCCTCACCCGTGCCCTGCGGCAGATCCTCGTGTGCCTTGAGCACGCGGCGCAGGTGGGCGGGGGCGATGTCGAGCAGATAGCGGCAGACTTCCCATGTCGAAAACTTGCGCAGACGTTTGCGCCCGTCGGGGGAATAGCCACGCTTGGCCAGATCGTCGCGGCCCTTGGCGGCAAAGGTCGCGGCTTTTGCGAATCGCAACGTGTCGATAGGGTCGGACAGATGCGATGCGGCGGTGGCCGGATCAATGTTGAAATAGGGGGGTGGGGTTGGTTTGCCTGAAGTTGTCATGAACCCTCGGATGTATGCAAGTTTGCGCGATGTTGCCCATATCATCGCACATCAGGAGTACGAAGTGAATCGCAACTTTGTTCCGGCCCCTTCTCCTTGTTCATATCAGAGAAAACGACACAGATAGTTGTAGAATCTTTTAGATATTTAGAATCTTTGCGCCTAATTTCAGACAGGAAGTCAAAGATTTACGCAAACATGGGTGCCTGAATACAGGTTCAAAGGCGCCCGGAAACAGGCCCAGGGGGACCCAGATACAGGATAAAGGGGTGCGATTCGCGGGTTTTGGGGTGTCCGACCACGGTATTGGGCTGTTTAGGGTCACATTCCACCAGATCGTCCTGCCAGCAGAGTCAGCCAAGCCTGTAAACGGGTACCTATAGATCACGCGCGCCCGTGGAAAGCCTGTCTGTCAAAGGTATCCAGAAAATGCTTGTCGACGGGTACTGGAACACGCGATAGTGGGGCAGGCGGCACAAGAAGGAATCAAACCTTTGGCCATAGGCACAGGCAGAACAGAAGATATTCCACGCGACCAGCTGACCGGTGCCTTGCGGCGCGGGGCGGTGAAAAAACATGTGGCGGCGATCCATGTGTCGGGCAAATTGACATTGTTGCAGCGCAAGCTGTCGAATGTGCTGTTGCTGAACGCCTATGACACGCTGACCGACCAGCAGACCCATCTGATTGATGCGCGCACCCTGTGCATGATGATCGGGTATAATTCAAACGATATGGACACGCTGAAACAGTCTCTGCGCGGCCTTGCAGAGACTGTGGCCGAATGGGACATGCTGGACGACAAGGGCCAGCAGGAATGGGGCGTGTCCAGCCTGTTGAGCTATGCCAAGCTGAAGGCGGGCGTGTGCGAATATGCCTATTCGCCCGCACTGGCGGCCAAGCTGAACGATCCCAAGGTCTTTGCGCTGATCAATCTGAACATCCAGCGGCGGTTCACCAGTGGCCACGCGCTGGCGCTGTACGAGAATTGCTATCGTTTTGTGCGCACCAAAAGCACCGGCTGGTGGTCGCTGGACCTGTTCCGCCGTCTGATGGGGGTGGACGACAGCCCCTATTACCAAAGCTACAAACATCTGAACGCCAAAGTCATCAAACCCAGCGTGGCCGAGGTAAACAAGACATCAAACATCGTGGTGACGCCCGAAGTGCGCAAGCGCGGGCGCGAGGTGGTGGAGATCCGGTTTCATATTGCCGAGAACCCGCAACTGGCGATCCTTGATCTGGACGACGGCGAGGGGCTGCGCAACACGCCGGTGTACGGGCGGCTGCGCGATCTGGGGGTCAGTGACCGGTTGGCGCGGCAATGGGTCAGTGAACACGGGGCCGAACATGTCAGCCAGAAGCTGGCCTATGTGGTGGGGCAGGGCGCTGTCCAGAATCCGGTCGGCTATCTGACGGCAGCCCTGCGCGATGATTACAAACCGGCAGATGCGCCGCGTCCTGTGACCAGCGAACGCGGCGCCAAGCTGGCGCGGGTGCGCGATCTGGCGGCGGCGCGCACGCCGACGCAGCGCGATGCGGACAAGCGGCTGTTCCTGACGCAACTGGAAAGTGCGGCGGCGCGGGATGATTTCGAGCGGCATGGCTGGATGTCGGCGCTGAACTACACCGCCATCGTCGCGTTCTGGGACGAGATGGCGCCCGAGGATTAA